>JAUWKC010000012.1 GCA_030607345.1 Planctomycetota bacterium
GACGGACAACCCGGGCCGATGGCCGAGGATGTCCGCATCCTGATGTTCCGCAACGTCAGAGAGCTTTTGACAAATATAATCAAGCATGCACACGCACGGAACGTAAAGGTTTCGCTCAGCAGCCAAGACAGTCAAATAACAGTACGTATCCAGGACGACGGAATAGGCTTCGACCCGGCCCAGACAACCAAGCACGCCGCCAGAAGAGGCGAATTCGGCCTCTTCAGCATCAGAGAAAGGCTTGAAGAGTTGGGCGGAAGTCTTGAAATTAACTCTTCACATGGTAAGGGCTGCACTGTTACAATGACAGCGCCCCTTCAGGAACAGCAAAGTTGCAGGGAGAAATGAGCTATGAGTATCAAAGTAATGTTGGCCGACGACCATGGAATCATCCGCCAGGGCGTGCGTCTCCTGCTCGAACAGGAGCCGGACATCGAAGTTGTAGGTGAGGCTGAGGACGGACGAAAGGCCCTGGCCCTCGTCCAGGAGCTGCTTGCCGATATAGTCATTATGGATATAACTATGCCGAATCTCAACGGCATAGACGCCACCCGAAAGATAGTGTCGCAATTTCCGAAAGTCAAGGTGATTGCCCTGTCCATCCATTCCGGCAGACACTTCGTTGCCGACATGCTCAAAGCCGGCGCATCGGGCTATTTGTTAAAGGAATGTCTGGCCGACGAGCTGCTCCGGGCGATACGAACCGTCGCCAACGGAGGCATTTACCTTAGCCCCGGAGCCGCCGGCGCGGTCGTCGACGACTATGTGAAACGCTTGATGACCGTCACAAACTCGTGGATGGCTATGCTTACAGACAGAGAACGCGAAGTGCTCCAGCTCATAGCCGAAGGAAAAGCGATAAAGCAAATTGCACTGGAACTGCACGTCAGTAATAAGGCAATTGAGGCAGCCCGCCGCAAGATTATGGAAAAGCTCGACATACACAGCGTCGCGGAGCTTACAAAATATGCCATCCGCGAGGGGCTTACCTCCGTAGAGACCTGATCTCTCGCAGCCTCGGTGAGCCGCCGCCCGCCCGGCCCACCGTCAAGACTCAACCAGACATCCGGACCCCACTTGCCCGTTGACTCCCTTTGTGCCTCGGGCTCGGTCAAAGCGGCCCCTGTGCTCTTCCACCCCATTCAGCATTCCTTTTTAACCCCCCCCGAAGCGCTTAGGCAACTTGCCCGATAGCGATATGCCAGGTCAGAAGTAGGCTTTTAGAACCGCTTTATTAGGAATATGCCATCCAGTTCTTTCAGGCTTTGACCGATAATAACCCTAATGGCATTGTCAAGCATCGCAGGTCGCCGCGGCATAATATTTTCGGCCTGAACAAAACCGGACAATTTGCCTGGGTGTGCCAGGGGGGCGTCAGTCACAAAGTGACTGGCTAGCTGTCTCGCCGAGGATTAGTTTAAGAGCAAAGTGGGGGTTATTGTTGTCTGTGTGGATAGCAGCTTTGAGATTGGCGCTTCCTCCGGCACGTTAGCAGATGCTCGATGTCGATACCGTGGAGCAAGCGATATTTGAGAAGCTCAAAAAGGCGCCTGCTGACCGATAGAATCTGTGCTCCCGCCGGAAACCGTCTCATCCCTGTTCCTGTTTCCGGCAGGGAGTCTGTCCACCCGGGTCTTGTGAGTCGTGCAATTCCATTCTCATATGATATTTTTTAACCAATATCCGCCGTGTTGCCGATAACGATATCAGGCAGACGTGGAAAAAGAAGTATCTGCCTATGGGGGCCGATTAATCGGGGCAGAAAAAAACCTTTTCTTGCGGGTCTCGGTTCGGCGCCGCGGCAGGAAACGGCAGCGTTAACAAATGCATTGTGTACTTCACAATAGCTGATAGGGGGCGACACTATGGCGAATTGCACCACTATTGTTGTTATCGAGGACGAAGAACGAATCCGAAAAGTCCTGGATTACAACCTCAAACTTGACGGCTTTGAGGTGTTCCCGGCGCGGGACGGGCCTGAGGGACTCGAGCTCGCCCGTGATAAGAAGCCCGACCTTATTCTCCTCGATTGGATGATGCCCGGCATGGACGGCCTGCAGGTGCTCTCCGAGCTCAAGGAAGACGAAAAAACCAAGGACATACCCGTCTTTATGTTGACGGCCAAAAGCATGATGACCGAAGTCGGACGGGCATTATATCAAGGGGCCGACGACTATATTGTCAAGCCCTTCGAGCCCAGAGAGCTTGGACAAATGTTAAAGGAAAAGCTCGAAAAGACAATGCAGACAAAATCACAGTAGAACGCCGGCCGACTATTGCCGCTTCTGAAGCTGTGCTGAACGCGGGCGACGGTCTGCCGGTTGTAATCATTTGACGTTGTGAGCAAGACAAGGCAGCCTGAACCGTTTGAGTTGCGGGTGCGCAAGGTGAATGATAATTCGAAGATAAAGATTCTATTGGCGGATGACCACGAGATTATGCGCGACGGCCTCAAAGCCCTGTTGAACGACTGCCCCGGTATGAGGGTCGTCGGCGAGGCTGGAGACGCTGCAGGCGCCGAACGGGTAGCGCACGAAGTCAAACCCGACGTTATCACGATAGGCGTTAACATCGCCGGCGCAAATGGCATTGACACCGTTCGGAAGTTTGCACACGAATTCCCCAACGTCAAAATCGTTGCTCATTCCGTGTACCTCGAAAAGGCGTTTGTCGCCGAGATGCTCAAGGCAGGCACATCGGCTTACGTCCACAAAGAGCACGCCTTTGCCGAACTGGTCAAAGCCATAAATGCAGCGGCCCACAACGAGGTGTATCTTTGCCCGAAAGTCGCAAACGTTGTTATGAACGGCTACCTCAATAACCTTTCGCACAACGGCTCGGCGGAGGTGTGCCTGACCAACAGGGAACGCCAGGTCCTCAAGCTGCTGGCCGACGGAAAATCCTCCAAGCAGATAGCACTGGAGCTTTACGTCAGCGTCAAGACGGTCGATACCCACCGCCGGCAGATTATGAATAAACTGAAGCTCTACAGCCTGCCGGAGCTTACAAAGTACGCCATCCGTTGTGGCATGACCTCTATCAACTGAGCGCGGCGGCCAACCGCATCCTTCCACCTCCATCGCACTTATTATCTTCTTAATGAGTTTCTGCATACCCAAATCCCTGCCCTGCAGTTTGGCTGGATGCGGTATGTTCGGGAAATTAAACCGGCGCTCCTGCCGTAGCTTTGCCTGATTCACAAGTAAGCCTCTTTCTGACCTTGTTTTCAGAAATTTACTCGTTATTTGAGTCATTCACGTTGTCGAAGTACCCGTGGGTTGTTTGAAATCAGCGCATTCGTGTCGTGCAGCATGATGGATTAGCCGTTTTATGGGGGCTTTTTATGACAGTGCCGCTCGGCGTCGTCTGTCCGGACCGCGCCGGTGACACGGGAAAAATCAGGTTCTTAATTGCTAACGGATAGTACCGCTGCCCGCACTAAAATCCAAAAAGCTCCTGTCGGGCATAAGGCGATGCGGGCAGTGGATGCTATCTGCCGTGGTATTGTAACTTATACCACAGAGCATTTTTTAAAAGGTTTTAGTTGTGGATAGAAAATACTATTCGATACCACAGGCTGTTCTTGTTTTTGCGCTCTTAGGCCTGTTGAGCGTCGCATCGCAGGTATTCGCAGAGCAGCAGGACCCAAATGACGAAGCGCGCCTTTTTCAGATGTCGCTTGAGGAGCTGATGGATGTGGAAATTGTCTCCGCTTCGCGTCAGCCCCGGAAAATGAGCGAGCTATCGGTCCCTGTAAGCGTGATTACTGCAGAAGATATTCACTACAGCGGCCTGACCAATATCCCCGAAATCTTACAATTTTCTCCCGGTATCGACATGCTAAGAATAAGCCGCTTCAGATATGCCGTTGGTGTACGGGGACTGCACGAATTCATTTCAGACCGTACGTTGGTACTTATCAATGGACGTTCCGCCGAAAGCCCGTTGTTTGGAGGCTCAGAATACTACACACTGCCAATTCTTATGGAAGATATTGAACGAATAGAAGTTGTGCGCGGTTCCGGCGGAGCTGCCTGGGGCGCAAACGCCTTTACAGGTGTAATCAATATCATAA
This sequence comes from Planctomycetota bacterium, assembly GCA_030607345.1. The sequence continues at coordinate 4,076 of JAUWKC010000012.1, forward strand.
CAAAAAAGCCCGAAGATGTCCTCGGCGTTTTTAGCTCAACGACAATGACTGAATTCGGGGACAGCTACACCCATATTCGCGTAGCGGACAAAAAAGACAAATGGAAATGGCGGGTGTCTGCAGGGTATGAAGACCTTAAAAATTCCGACGATGCCGGCGCGGGCAGATATGTATCCAATACCACCGCTGGAGTGAATGCTCTAATGGGTTTCAGCGGTTTTACTGCAAATGATTTTTCGCGTAACTGGCGATTTGATTCTGAAGCCTTCTATGATTATTCCGACCAGACAAGGGTGTCATTTGGTGCCGGTCTCTCCCACGACCAGGTGGGCGACTGGGAGTTCGGCGGGTATTATCCGGGCGGAAACGGCTGGTACGAAACGGTCCGGTCATATACAAAGTTGGAGCACGAATTTGAGAATGGCAGTACCGGGTATCTACAGTGGTTCGGTAATTTCGCCAGTTCAAAGGTGCCGACCCTTATGAAATGGAACTGGATGCAGAATGATATCGAGGGACAATTGAATTTCAAGGCTGCAGATGCCCACAACGTTACGATAGGCGGAAATTTGCGGTTTATACAGCTTGATACCAATACCAAAATAGAGAACCCTCAGCAGCTTACATACCCAGGTAGTCCATTCAGCGAACAATTGGCAGGGGCGTTCTTAATCGACCGCTGGTTGCTGAGTGACCGGCTTACTCTTGAGGGACAGATTCGTGGAGACTGGTATTCTGAAACGCAAACTGATTGGGCAACTCGCCTATCAGCTTTTTACGCAATGGATGAACAAAAGGACCACATACTTCGCTTCAGCTTCGCAAAGGCTTTTCGCACTCCTTTCACGTCACCTCGCAATACTTGGACCAGTCGCGTTCCGGTAGGTGGTGGTTTATATGCGTTTAATGTTAGACCGGCTGATGAATTGGAAAACGAGGAGACCTACTCTCTCGAAGCAGGCTATACGGGCAAACTTGCCAAAAACCTGAAACTATGTGCGAATACGTATTACCAGCGTTTTGAAAAGCTCATCGGATATACCAAGACATACGTTGGTCCACTACCTTACCATAAGACTGAAAATATTGACGGTGCCGATTCCTGGGGCACTGAAGTGGAATTGGCCCTTGAGGGCAAACCAGGAAAAATCTCGGCCTGGCACACTTATAATGCCTTCCAGGAGGATATATCCCAACAGGGTATTCGCGCCTATTTGCCTGCCCAACACAAGGCCGGATTAACCGGGCGTCTTTTTTTGCCGGACGGATGGACATTTAATGCAAACTATAAGTATATGGATACAACCCGTAAGCTTGACCTTGACACAACCCTTTCAGAAGTTGGCTCATCGCACCGCCTCGACCTGGGTCTGGCAAAAGAGTTCGCCAAAGGTAATGGTGAGCTTATGATTGGTGTAAGCGACCTTTTTAACAGCACAAATGGTCCCAATTTTGCGATAGGTCAATTAACTGCCCATGATGTACCGGGCCGAACGTTTTTTGTCCGGCTGCAATTGAGATTCTAAATACGGAACAAGTAAAGGGCGGCAAAAACTGTTTTGTAAGTACTGAAGAATGAGAATGAAATCTTACATTCTGATACTCTTATCCACGACTCTGACGCTACTGCCGATTCAAGCACAGGCCCGGGCCGATTCCGCCCATAATCGGGAGTATAAAATCAAGGCTGCATTCTTGTTCAACTTTCTCAAGTTTGTCGACCGGCCTGAGGAAAAGCCTGCCGACAGCAATGAGCCTGTCATCATCGGTATCATCGGCGAGGACCAGTTTGAGAAGGCTTTTGAGCCGGTCAAGAACAAAAAAATAGGAAACCGGCCTGTTGCGATAAAGCACTTCAAAAGTCTGTCGGAATTCGATGAAGCATCCGCGAAAGACAAGGCATCGCTCGCCCGGATGCTGAAGGCCTTCAGCAAGTGCCGTTTGTTGTTCGTTTGTTCCTCAGAGAAAAAACGTCTGGATGAAATCATTGCAGCCGTTAAGGGCTGCCCTGTGCTGACAGTCGGTGAGAACGCCGGTTTTCTTGAGACCGGAGGAATCATTAACTTCCTCGTCCAGCACAAAAAGGTCCGTTTTGAAATCAACCTCATTGCCGCCAAAAAAGCAAAGCTGAAAATCAGGTCCAAGCTGCTGCGACTGGCCAAAAGAGTGATTAAGGAAGAATCATCGGATACGAAAGAGGCTGACAATGGCTAAGCTGCCTAATATCAGCATCAAGCAAAAGCTGACCGCGGTCATTATGGTGACCAGCGCCTGTGCTTTGGGCGTGGCGCTGGCCGGTTTTCTCACCTGGCAGTGGTTTGGCACGCGCAGTGCAATGGTCTCTTCGCTTGTTACCGACGCCGCTATATTGGCGGACAACTCCAAGGCAGCTTTAGCCTTCAATGACCAACAAGACGCAAAGCAGACACTATCTGCCTTACGTTGGGAAGAGCCTGTTGTCTTCGCATGCATTTACAACAAGAACGAGCAGGTCTTTGCGGAATACACACGTGCTGATGTGACGGAGAAAATTGAACCGCCTCCGGTCATGCAAAGCGGTTACGCCTTCAGGGCCGGTTACCTGAACGTATTCACAGATGTTGAGCTTGATGGAGAAAAAATCGGCACGGTCTATCTAAGAGCCGACCTCAGCAAGCTGCACAATGCAATGTTTTTCAATTGCATAGTCGGTCTCATCGTAGCACTGGTTGCTTCTCTCGCCGCCTATATTGAATCATCCAAGCTACAGAAGATTATCTCCGGCCCCATACTGACCCTGGCAGAAGGCAGTACCAGAATTGGCAAGGGCGAACTCGAATACAGAGTGAAGATTGATTCAAAGGATGAACTGGGTCAGCTTGCTGCTGCCTTTAATAATATGGCCGCCAAATTGCAGCGTTCCCACGGTGAACTTGAAAAGAAGGTCCGGCAGCGCACCGAGGACTTGACGCTGACAAACAAGAAACTCCAAGGGCAAATCGCCGAACGCCGTCTGGCCCAGCAAAAATTAGAGTGCCACATTCGGCATCTGAACTGTCTCTTCGACCTTTCGAGGCTGATCGAGCAGCCGGAAATCTCGCTCGATGAGATATTCGAGCAAACAACCCGACTGATACAAAATGCCTATCAGGTTCCACAAAGCACCTGTGTCCGAATCACCTTTAACGGAACAAGTCATCAGACCGACAATTTCAACAAGACCGAACTAAGCCAGCACGCCGACATAAACATCCACAGCGACAAGGCCGGGGCGATTGACGTCTATTACCTTGCCGACAGGCCTGAAAATGGTCGGGAGCCGTTTCTTGCAGAGGAACGTGACATCCTCGGCATCGTCGCCGAGCACCTTGGCAGAATTGCAGGACGTAAACAAACCGGCGAAAAACTACAGTTGTTCCGGGACCTCATGAACCGGTCAAACGACGCCATCTTTATCAAAGAGCCTAAATGGGGTCGGTTCCTGGAGGTAAACCAGAAAGCATGTGACAATCTCGGCTACACGCGGGAAGAATTGCTCGATATGAGCGTTAAGGACATCGAGCCGGCCATACCGGATGATGCCGCCTGGACCAGGCACATAAACGAAATCCGGGAAAAAGGCGCTATGGTTTTAGAAGGCCTGCATAAACGCAAAGACGGCACGACATTTCCCGTAGAGGTGAGTGTCAACCTTATAGAACAGGAAGAGAACAGTTATGTGTTGGGCGTTGCACGCGACATCACCGAGCGCAAAAAAGCCGAGCAAAGACAAGCTGAGCTTCTCACGGAAGTCGAAAGCGTCAATCAGGAATTGAAGGATTTCGCTTACATCGTGTCGCACGACCTCAAGGCGCCGCTCCGCGGCATCAGGACCGTCGTTGACTGGATATTGGAAGACTACACCGACAAGCTTGATGACCAGGGACGCGAACAACTGAATCTGCTCGGCAACCGAACCGACCGAATGGACGGCCTTATAGAGGGCATTCTCGAGTATTCGAGAGTCGGACGGGTCCGTGAGCATATTGTTGAGGTGGACCTGAATAAGCTCCTGCCTGATATCATCGATGCAATTTCTCCGCCTGAGACTATTTCAATCACGATTGACGGCCGCTTGCCGGTAATCAACTGTGAAGAGACCCGCATAATACAGCTCTTTCAGAACCTGTTGAGTAACGCCGTCAAATATATGGACAAACCGCAGGGCAGAATCAGCGTCGCCTGCACGGAGCAGGACGGCTTCTGGAAACTCAGCGTGACCGACAACGGACCCGGCATTGAGCAGCAGGACTATGAAAGAATCTTCCAGATATTCCAGACACTGGCGCCGCGCGACGAGGTCGAGGGCACAGGCGTCGGACTTACCGTGGTCAGGAAAATCGTCGAGCTGTACGGGGGCAAAATTTGGGTGGAATCAAAGGTAACAGAAGGAAGCACATTCTTTTTCACATTACCCAAGCAAACAAATGAATTGGGGGTCAAAGATGAGAAACTTGAGAAAGCCGATATTACTTGTTGAGGACGACCGGATAGATGCTATGACGGTCGAGCGGGCACTAAAAGACCTAAAGGTCAAAAATGAGCTGGTCCGTAAGGTCAACGGCACAGAGGCCCTTGACTATTTGAAGGACGCCGATAACAGAAAACCGTGCGTGATTCTGCTTGATTTGAACATGCCGAAAATGAACGGCGTCGAATTTCTCAAAAGGGTTAAGCCCGATGAAGAGCTTAAAAGGATACCGGTTATTGTGCTGACTACATCCAAAGAGGAGCACGACGTTGTTGACAGTTTTAACCTTGGTGTTGCCGGCTATATAGTCAAACCGGCTGATTACAAAAAGTTCGTAGAAGCTATCAGGACGCTGAATCTCTACTGGACGCTCAGCGAACTGCCGAACGGAGGATAAAAAATAATGGACTCCGAAAACTACAGGGTATTGCTGATTGAGGATGATAAGCTCGACCAGATTGCCTTCGAGCGGCTTGTCAAAGAACAAAAGCTTCCGTACGAGTGCACAATAGCACCGTCCGTAGCCCGGGCACGCCAGGTCCTGGCGTCAAACAGATTTGACGTCATACTGGCCGATTATATGCTGCCGGACGGCACAGCGTTCGACATCCTCGATGCCGCAAAGCCTGCGCCATTCGTATTCGTTACCGGTGCCGGCGACGAGGCCGTCGCAGTCAAAGCCTGGAAGGCCGGCGCCTGCGATTACCTCATTAAGGACCGACAACGCAACTACCTCAAAACCATTCAAATCACCATCGATAACGCCATCCGCCACAAAAAGACTGAAGCAGAATTGCGATTACTCTCGGCAGCCCTTACCGGGGCCGAAGACAGTATGTATATCACAGATATGGATGATAAAATTATCTTTGTTAATCGAGCATTTTGTAAAACCTGCGGCTGCGAGGAAAATGAAATCCTTGGAAAAAACAGCAGCACACTTTGCGAGGAAAGTCCCATCGGCGCAGAAGTGCGCCAAATCTGCCCTGATGCAGATGTAAAAGAAGTGGGATTCTACCACACGCGAAAAAACGGCACGAGGTTCCCGGTCTCACTATCCAGAACAGCCATTCGAGATGAAAAAGGCCGGAAAATAGCGATGCTCGGAACTGTGCGGGAAATCTCAGAATCCCCCCTCGCCGAGGACAGAATCAGAAACCTGAACCTGAAATTGAAGGAAGAACCCATCTAAAATGACCTTTAACAAAGTGGCGAACACTAAACGGTCCGTCCGCAGCGCCCGGATAAATCGCCGAGACACAGGAACAATATGGATAAGACAAGGCACAAAGTCCTGTTCATAGATGACGATAAAATCGCACAGATAGCCTTCAAACGCCTGGTCAGAAACGAAGACCTTGCCTATGATTACGTCGTGGCCGGCTCCATCGCCGAAGCGCGTAACGCCCTTGCCGCCGATGCCGAGTTTGATGTCGCTGTTATAGACTATATGCTGGGCGACGGAACCGCTTTCGACATCCTGGAGTTGCTCGGTGACACACCCGCCATCCTCGCCACCGGCGCCGGCAATGAAGAACTCGCCGTACAAGCTATGAAAGCCGGAGCCTACGACTATTTGATAAAGGACCCAAGCCAGGGTTATCTAAAGGTCCTGCCGGAAATCATCAAAAAGGTCATAAACCAAAAAAACGCCGAAGAAGAGCTGGAAAGATACCACGAAGACCTTGAGGAGCTTGTAAAGCAGCGAGCCGAGCAATTGGCTGCGGAAAGGGAGCTTCTGTCGGTCACATTCTCCAGTATGACTGATGGGGTTATCGTTGTTGACACGGACAGAAGGATTATGCTGCTTAACACCGTAGCCGAGAGGCTGACCGGAACTGTATTCGAAAATGTCAGGGGCAGCCCGCTCGATGATGTCCTCAGCCTTATCGATGAGCAGTCGAAAGAGCCGGTTGAGATTCCTATTGATAAAGTGCTCAGCTCCGGTAACATCGAGGCCGGAACCGGTCGAAGTACGCTCATACAGGCAAACGACCAGGAATGCCCCATTTCCATCGCAGCCGCTCCCATTTGCAAACAGCCGGGGACCATAACCGGCGCCGTTATGCTAATGCACGATTTATCTCAAGAGCGCGAAGTTGACCGAATGAAAACCGACTTCGTTTCCTCTGTATCACACGAACTGCGAACGCCGCTGACCTCCATAAAAGCCTACACCGCAACAATCCTGCGAGACCCCAATATGGCCGAGCAGACAAAACACGAGTTCCTCACTGCCGTTGATGAGGAGTCCGACCGTTTGACCGACCTGGTCAACGAGCTTCTCGAAATATCGCGGCTGGACTCCGGAAGCGTCGAAGCGGTTCGCCGGACCGTTGACATCGCAACGGTTGTCAGGCAGAGCTTGTCGGGCTTTCAGCGCTCGGCCAACGCAGCGAACATTCAACTCGACCTTGATATCGATGATGCAGTGCCTCGACTGCTCGGCGATGAAACCAGGATTCGGTCGATGGTCTCTAATCTTGTCAATAACGCCCTCAAGTTCACACCACAAGGCGGTAAGGTGTGCGTCAGTCTTCAGCGTCAGGATGAACATCTGGCAATATCTGTCAGTGATACCGGCATAGGAATTCCCAGCGAGGAAATTCCAAGAATCTTCGAACGATTTTACCGTGTGCCGCAGCCTGACAGGCAGGTGCCGGGGACGGGTCTTGGTCTTGCTATTGTTAAAGAAATCGCTGCCATATACGGCGGAACGGTGCAGGTCGAAAGTGAATTGGGACGGGGCACGACATTCACGGTGCTCCTGCCCGCAGCCGATGGACTTGTCTTGCAAGCCGACGCAGCGGAAAACCACGCCGTGACGCCGTTGAACAGCCGGCGCAGCCGGTCACAGGAGGACGTGTAAGCCCGGCCGTCGAAGTCAAGAGCAGGACCGAAACGCCGTCAGACAGCAACTATGAAAAATTCAGGAGCACAAAAGAGCTTAAAGGTGTTAATGATAATTCAGTTCTTTGGCTTAGCCGCTGGGATGGGCATAGTCTCGTTCTATATGATTCACAAAACCACCGGCACAAAGGGCAGGGTCACGGGCATACTCTACACCGTCGAGGATTCCATGGTCGTCATTGACGGCCAACTCCTCAAAGAGGGAGATACGATATACGGCGCCACCGTGCTCAAAATACACGCAGACCGTATCGAATTGAAAAAGGCAGAGAATCGCTGGACCCAACGAATTCGCGAAAGCCCGAATCCCGCCTGGAATGAACAGGAAAAACTAAGTGTGAATTCCCGCAAGCGGTAATTGTATCCGACTTGCCCAAAACCGTCAAGAGATTTTGCCCTTCGCCAGCCATTTTAACTGCCCCTGAAAAACCTGCCCCCTGCTCGCCAACCAGCCAACCCGCCGAAAGCGAACCAAAAATCGACCGAATGCGCAGGCGCCCAACGGCAAAAAACGGAAATTTTGAAAAATTCTTACTCCTGTCCATATAAGCACTTACGACTTTCCAAGACTGCAAAATACCCGAATTTTCGCACGAAACGCGCAGGTTCAGCTAAATATGAGGCCGCGATAACTAAGAGCCTATCCGAATAACCGGGGCGTTATGAGGCCGAGCGAAAAGTTCAAGCCCAAGGCGCCCAGGCCGAAAACGCCCGAAGGCGTGGTCTGCTCCACGGTGAGGCCGTTTTTGGCCGACAACGCAGGAATCGGGCTTTGCAGCCGGCCGTAATAGAGCAGGTTATTCGGATAGGCTCTAAGCACGAACTGAAAAAGCTGGACCAGGCAAATTAAAATACACCTGACCATACAAGTCCCACCCTTCCTCGAAAACGCCTGTGCCGCCGCAGCAATCCTCTACCGCCGCCTCCGCTACGGCTATCCCTTCCGCAGAATACCCCTCACCCGCAAAAAATACGCCATCGTCGACCCCGAAGATTACCACCGACTCGCAAAATACAAATGGCACCTCGCAAAATCCCCCACAAGCGCCTACGCCGCTCGATGGATACGCACAAAGAACCGCACAAAAAGAAAGCGAATCTGGATGCACCGCCAGGTCATAGACGTCCCCCCGAACCTGTTCTGCGACCACATAAACCACAATGGCCTCGACAACCGAAAGGCAAACCTCAGACCCGCCACATTCGCCCAGAACGCCGCCAACAGACCGAAGAGAAATCCTCCCACCCGCTCAATCTACAAAGGACTCGAATGGGACAAAGCCCAGAAAAAATGGAAAGCAAGAATCTCCGTCCAGGGCCGAAAAATCTACCTCGGCTCATTCCCCTCCCAAATCGCCGCCGCAAAAGCCTACGACAACGCCGCAAAACTCTACCATCAACACTTCGCCGCCCCGAACTTCCAGAAGTAACCCATCCCGCGCCAATCTTTGCCAAATACGAGATACGACCTGCGAACCTATGTGCCTATAAGGCGCCGCCTCCCTAAACTTCCCTGATTGAGCTATTTTTCCTTCAATCCTTTCACGGGGCCAGTATACCTCCCCTCCGGTTCACCCGTCACCAAATTCCCTGCATACTCAGGCGAAAACTGTTGCAGCCGCCGCGAACAAGGATATAATTCTCGAGAGACTTGTGCCGCGCTCCATACGAGATTCAGAGTACAAACTATACTGGCCCCGTGTAAGGGTGAGACACCTGATAGGGTATGGATTATAATC
>JAUWKC010000302.1 GCA_030607345.1 Planctomycetota bacterium
GAAAGAATCCTGCCTATATGCGCGAAGACCCCCGGCTGGTCCTTCACCATCAGCCTGATATAAAACCTGCTCACCAGGTCGCCTATCTTCTGTATAAGGGCTTCGGTCTTGCTCGGCGGCTGCATGTGCAGATGCCGGAAGCTCCGCGCCGAATTGCCCATCGCAACGTCGATTATGTCGGCCACCACCGCGCTTGCCGTCGGCATCATCCCCGCGCCGCGACCGTAGTACATTACCTGGCCTACGGCGCTGCCGATTATGCTCACTGCGTTAAATGGACCGTCAACCCGCGCAAGCCGATTCTCTTTCGCTATAAACGAAGGATGCACGCGAAGGGAAATCCTGCCCTCGGCGGACTTCTGTCCTATCGCCAGCAGCTTCAGACTGTAGCCCATCTCAGCCCCGAAGCGGATGTCGTCTCGGGAGACCTGCTCAATGCCTTCGACGTAGATGTCCTGTAGCTCTATCTCGTATCCAAAGGCGATGGAAGCGAGAATCGCCAGCTTATGCGCGCTGTCAATGCCGTTGATATCCAGCGTTGGGTCCGCCTCGGCATAGCCCTTGGCCTGGGCGCCTGCCAGCGCGGCAGAAAAATCCTCGTCCCGCGACGTCATGTTCGACAGGATGTAATTGCACGTACCGTTGACAATGCCGTACATCCCCGTTATGTCATTCGCCGCCAGACCCGTTCGTATTCCGGAGATAATGGGAATCCCGCCGGCACAGCTTGCCTCGAAAGCTATGCACCGGCCGTGCTTGCGGGCGCATTCGTAAAGTTCGCTGCCGTGCTCGGCCAGCAGGGCTTTGTTCGCTGTCACCACGTCCTTGCCCGCCTCCAGCATCTTTAGCTGTATCTCCTTCGCAGCCGTCGTACCGCCGACCAGTTCAACACCTATCTCGATAGTCTCGTCATTGATAAGCCTGCCGACGTCGCTGCCGAGAATCCCCTTGGGCAATTTCACCGGCCGCGACGACTCCGTATCGATATCGACAACACAGCCAAGCTCCAGACGCAGACCTGTCTTTGCCGCTATCCGGTCGGCATCATCCAGCAAAAGCCTGGCGACGCCGCAGCCCACCGTGCCAAAGCCCACAAGCCCAACTCGTACTCGTCTTTCAGCCATAATCGCACCTTCTGAATTTCAACCCTTGCTGAATCCGGAATTCTAATTCAAGGCCGTCTCCAGGGTCAAGTAAAAACCCCCGAATAAACGTTATAAGCCAAATCGATGGTAACTATAACCGTTGGGCATTGATTATTTTCGAGAAGTCAGCCGAGTTGACAAACGCCTTGACGCCTTTCGGATTGTGTTTCGTCAGCATCTTCAGGGCCGCGGCGAATTTCTTATCAAGACCCGCAATAAACAACGCCCGGCCTTCTTCCTGCGACTCCAAAATCTCCATCTGGTAAGAATGTAATGTCAGTCGGTCCATAAGGGGCTGTTCGGTCTTGCCTTTGCCCAGGTGATAGTTCGCTTTGAAATCGGACAGAAACATCGGCTCTGAATTGCCGTACAAAGGGTCAATCACCAGCGGCAGCCCGACGGCGTTGAGATGCACACGAATCTGGTGTGTCCTGCCCGTCACAGGATAGACCGCCAACAGACAAACAGGACCAAAATCAGCCAGCAGCCTCCACGTGGTAAGGGCCTTTTTGCCCCTTCTGCGGTCCACCTGCATAAGCCGCCCTTTCTTGCGACTGTGCGACAGGGCCAGCTCGATTCTTCCCTCCGGAGCGCCGACCAGCCCGGCAGCGAGGGCCAAATAAGTCTTTCTAACCAGTTTTTTCTCGAAATAAGCCGCAAACCGCCTCAGGGCCTGTCGGTTCAGGGCCAGCACCATAACGCCGGAGGTATCCTTATCAAGCCGGTGCACCAGACGCAGGCGCCCGGTCGGCTCGGGGTCCATCTGCCCAGACATTACCTCGACAAGCTCCGGCGCCCCGGTGCGGTCTTTCGTCACCGAAAGGCCGCTCGGCTTGTTGATGACGGCAATATCGCTGTCCTGATATATTATCTCGACCTTTATCTTTGGCATTTGACCTGTTCCTGGCGGGTTATTATAAAGGGCGTCCAGGCAAATTGCTACCACCGATGTGCCGGGACAATACAAATCCTGCCGTTTCTTGACGCCGCCCACCCAATAACTTATAGTCTCTGGCGTTTGCTTTGCTTGTGTCTGGAGTTGGTTACTATGGCTAAAAAGAATCAGTGTGCAAAGTGCACGGGACTTTGTTGCAGATACTTCGCCCTGCCGATAGAAACGCCCGAGGACAGGGGTGATTACGACGACATAAGATGGTACCTCTGCCACAACAACATCACCGTCTTCGTCGAAGAAGGCGACTGGTATATCAACATAAATAATAAATGCAGACATCTCTCCGAGAAGGACTACAGATGCAAAATATATGACAAGAGACCGAGAATCTGCAGAGGATACAGCCACAAAGACTGCGATTATGTCGAGGGTGAATATGACTACGAGCTGCACTTCACCAACAGCAAGCAGATGGAAGAATATATTAAGGTGAAGTTCGACAATAACGTTACCGAAAAGCGCAAAACAAGAAAAACAAGAAGAAGAAAAAAGGCTAAAAGCAAAACCAGATGAAAATACCGCCGGTAAAGGGAACAAGGGACTTCTATC
>JAUWKC010000161.1 GCA_030607345.1 Planctomycetota bacterium
ACCAGTATCGCGTTTAGGGTTTGTTCACGTTCATCGTGGCCGCCTCCGACAAACCCTGGGCCCCGCTTTCGTCCTATGGCGTCGACCTCGTCGAGAAAGATAATACACGGCGAATTATCCTTGGCCTGTCGGAACAGGTCACGTACGCGCGACGCACCGACGCCGACGAACATTTCGACGAAATCGCTTCCGGAGATACTAAAAAAGGGCACGTCGGCCTCTCCTGAAATGGCTTTTGCGAGGAGTGTTTTGCCGCAGCCCGGCGGCCCCACCAACAGCACGCCACGAGGGATACGCCCGCCCAGTCGCTGAAACTTACCTGGATTTTTCAGGAACTCGATAATCTCAGCTAATTCTTCCTTTGCCTCCTGGACGCCGGCGACATCGTTGAATGTCACCTTAGCCTTGTCTTTGCTCTGAAGGCGGTGCCTGCTTCGGCCGAATGACATCAGCATCCCTCCGGCCCCGCTGCGGAGGTTCCGCGCAAATATGAAGTAGAAGAATCCAACGAGCAGCAGCAAAGGCAATACCCATTGTATCAGCATAATAAGCCAGATGCGCTGCGGCTCGCGGGTTATTTGTACTGCGTTTTCTCTGAGCTTGGCAAGATACTCCTTGTCCACCCAGTCCTTTTCATAATAGAGGACAAAGGAGATGGGTGCGTCTTTTGCACGGCTGGCGACACCGCTGGGGTTGAACTTTCCGTTGATTTCGGTATCGCTTATCTCTACGGCCTCGATTTGTTTATTCTCGACATACGTCTCAAATTCATCCCACCGGATTTTCTCGACGCTTCGCCACTGCTGCATCATCATCATGGCCGTAAAGATAACAATCGCTATGATTAACCACCCGAACGGTCCTCGCCGGTAGCTCAACAGGGGCGGTCTTTTGCCCTGCTTGTCACGCATCCCCGGTGGCTTCTGACCCGGTTTTCTCGTTTTATTGTTCATATTTTCCAGACCCAGGATTTCAATAACGATTCTCACCAGTCCTTTTCCATCAACTCTACGATTCGTTCTGCAAGATTGTTTGCCGCCAGTCTGGAAGCATACTCGAAGCCCTGGTCCTGCAGGGGTGAATAGCCGCCCGAAGCGGTGACCGACTGGTTCTCAATCAACAATTCTCCGGTTCGCAGGTTTTTCCAATTCACAACCGCTCGGAGCTGTACTTCTTTTTCAAGGGCCGTGCCTCGCTGGCGTTCCACACTTAGTATCGACTGGTCAACCGACAATATCTGTCCGTCTATCACACTGTCGGCCCGGTCCCTGCTGGAGACTACTTTATAGGGCGTCTGTGCCTCTATGCGTTTGGCAAGAGCGTCTGTCAGGTCGTATTCAATGCCCCGCCAGAAGCTCTGGTTCTCGAACATCTGCACATAGACACTGCCGATATCGGACGGCACGAGGGGCTCGTTGGAGTATGCAGCCAACCGGCCGCATCCGCAGGCACCCAGACAACACGTGACAGTACCGAGGATAAGGACTCCGGTCCGGAACCTCACCCCAGCCGTGCCCGAGCCGAACGCAACAAGATTATTGGGCTGTGTGTTACTCATCCGATTTCTTTGCCTGGCCGGTTAAATTCTCAGCAAGCATTTCGTTTGCCAACCGGGCCGCCTCCGTACCGGGCCAGCTATTGATTACCATTCGACAATAGAGGTTAGCTGCCTGCCTGTTTCCGGCTTTTTGATAATACTTTGCCGTATAATAGTCATTATCGGCGGCCTGCTCATCTATCTTCTTAAGATTTGCGTCAATATTCAATTTTGCGGCATCTTCGGGATAGCGAAGCCTGAACTGTTCATAACAGCCTTTGGCAGAATCGTATATGTTCTCGGTGAACGGGCGTCCGATAAGGTCCGAAACATCGTATCTGGGTCCTCGGTACAAAAGCTGCCTGCACCGAGCCATACCGAGTAAGGCGTCCTTTCCAAGCTGACCTGTGGGATATGGCTCTGACAACTGTAGCTGGTGGTCGTAATCTTCGAATACCTGCTGCCATTTGATATAAGCCAGGTCGTAGTTTTCCCTGTCGATTCTGCCTCTTTGTTCGTAATGCCTGGCCACTGCGACAACCGATTCTACGGCGATTTGGCTATCACCGGCGCGCTGGGTTATCCGCTCCATCAACTTGACACCGGTGGCGTATCCGGTGACTCTAAAGAGTCCGAGGACGCGTATCTTGCGTCCGGCGAGGAACTGCTCAGCTATGGCGAACTGTCTCTCTAGGGCTGCCTTGTAAAGTTCAGTGCCCGGCTCAGATTCAGCCAGGAACTTGTTATAGCTCCTGGCGGCCTTGGTTAAATTGTCCCGGCTGTAGAACTTGTCGGCCTTGATAAGGGCCTGCCTGGCGTCTTTCGACAGCTCCTTCCACTGGCTGGCCTGCTGGTCGAGATACCAGGTTTCTGCGCGGACCGGTCCGACAGTGGCAGCGAGCCACAACAATGCCAGCGTCACAAATTGCATCCTGTATCGACACATAACAAATCTCGCCTGCGAACCTTCGTTACACTGTATGTGTTGCGCATTATAACGTTTGTCGAGACCATTGCAAAGCAGGACTTGGAAATACAGCACTGCCCTTTTTGGGTGCCTGGCACTTGTTTATTTGGTACATCCGGGAAATGGGTAGGTGGGATTGTATAAAGAAGGATATGGCTGGGAAAATAGGCGTTTGTGGGGCTGTTGGAAAAGGCGCTGTCATGCTTTTCGGTTGTCGTTTTAAGCATTTGAATAAAGGTGATTTAGAACAGCTTGTTTTTTCTTTAAAGTTTCCGGCGTGCCAACTCGTCGAGGGGGCCGTCTTTCTCGCTGTAGGGTCGAATCTGGAAAGTGAAACTGCACGGGACCGCCTTTAAGATGTATTTACCCAATGGTATCGTGCCGCAGCTTGCGTTTCCAAGGCCCATGTGGGTGTAATCAATATCCAGCACAATCCTGTTTTGAGGTTTAAGCTCATTGATGTGTTTGGCCCGGTCTAACTCCTGCTCGGTAAAATGCAGTGCACTGACACTGTAAGGCTGTTGGCATACAACGATAAGGCCCTGACCGTCGCTGTCGGTAAGCGCTGCGTATCTGACCTGCGTTTTATTGCCGGTCTCCTGCGGTACAACATAGGGAAAATATTGCTCACTGACCTTTCCGTGGTAAAGGCCTATAGCACAGGATTCGGCCCGGTCAATATAGCTTTCGTGAGGCCCCGCTCCGTACCAGTGGAACATATCGAAACTTCCGTCGATTCCGGCGGCAAGCCCGACTTTGGGCAGAATATCTATCTGGCCGTAGGGCATAACAGCGTTTGCCACCTTCACAGTTCCATCCGGCAATATCGTGTACTTGCAGGTATGAATAAAGCCGACGCCTTCTTTGGCCCGGCAGTCTATCGTAGTCAAAAGCTCGGCCCGCTTTTCACCCTGCTGGATGAGTCTGAACTCGCCGAGGCGGTAGTCAAGCTTATCCATGCTGGCCTTTCGCACGCGGCCTGCAAACCACCTGTCATTACTGGTCGGTGCTCGGTAAACATTCAAAACGGGTCCGCATTGAGCCGTGTCGGTGGCCAGTATCTGCTTGGAGAAATAACGAAGCGAGCTCATTTGGCCGGACGACTTGCTGAAAGAAGCCTCAAATACCTCGGAACGAAAAGTAATCTCATCGTCATTCTGTGAGATAGCCAGTTTCAGAGAACCATCCGCCGCCGCTGACGCGGCTTCCGGCACATCGAAGGGCATCTTAAATTGCTGCCAAGCTATCTCATGACCCTTCTCGGCCCAGAGTGTATCGGTTTTGAGATTTAAGCTTACCCGCAGCCAGTACTCAGCACCGGGCCTTAACTGCGGCTCACGGAAGGGAATCTTTACCGGCCTGGTTTGTTGCGGCCCAATGTCGAGCTTTTCGATGAGGCCTGACTGCAGAGTTTCACAGCCGTCGCCCAGCGTCCAGCGAAGTTCAAAATCAGAAAGATTGCGGAAGAAAAACTCGTTTTCTATCCTGATTTCTCCCGCCAACACATCCGCAGCTTCGAAAAGGACATCCTGCTGTACCTTCTTTACCTCGAGAAGCTTCGGCGGGACTCGGCGGTCCGGCAGTACAAGTCCGTTGCAGCAGAAGTCACCGGTATTGGGTATATCGCCGAAGTCACCACCATAGGCCCAGTACGAATTGCCCTGCTCGTCTTTCCTGGCAAGGCCCTGGTCGACCCAGTCCCAGATAAATCCACCCTGGCAATTCCGATATTTCCTGAAGGCCTGCCAATACTCCTTCAGGTTGCCCACGGCGTTGCCCATTGCATGGGCGTACTCGCTGAGTATAAGCGGCTCCGGGTTGCTTCGTACTGTTTCCAGAAATTGTCGCTTCTTCTCCTCGCTCCAGGAAGGCAGCGGCAACGGTCCGGCGTTTCTGCCGTATTCAATCACCTTTTCCACACCCCAGTACATAGGACAGAAAATGTGCGTATAAGGCTCGACCTTTTCTTTTTCGTATTGAACCAGGCGAGTCGGGTCGCGTTTGTTTATCCATGTCCCGATGACCTCGAAGTTCTTCCCTCTGCCTGCCTCATTGCCGAGCGACCATATAATTACTGAGGGATGGTTTTTGTCCCGCTCCACCATCCGCCTTGCCCGTGCCAAGTGCGTCTTTGTCCATTCGGGCAACCTGGCCGGCGACCGAGCACCATAACCGAGCCCACCCGATTCAATATTGGCCTCGTCCACCACGTAAATGCCGTATTCGTCGCAAAGAGAATACCACAAAGGCGCATTTGGATAGTGGCTGGTGCGGACCGCGTTGATATTGTGACGCTTCATAA
>JAUWKC010000029.1 GCA_030607345.1 Planctomycetota bacterium
ATCCCCTTTATTCGCCTGTCACCTTCGATTTCAATTACCTTGTCAACCAGCAAAAAAGGGTACCTGTGCGGTAGAATTTTTGCAATCTGCTGAATATCCAGAACGGCATCCGTACCGAATTTCTGCATACGCTCCAGGCGTTCGGCGGCTTCGTACAGCTTTCTGACAAGCTGCTGGTTCAGCGAATGACCGGATTTATACGCCACGATTCTGCCTTTGAGACGCCGGCCGACCAGGGCAAGGTCACCAACCAAATCGGCTATCTTATGCCTCACGCACTCATTCGGGAATCTGAAACTGTTCTTAACGGGGCCGTCGGAATTGACCACAAGAATATCCCGGGGACTAAGGTGTGTCCCCATCCCACGTGCTTGAAACTGTTTCGCCTCCGCCTCGAGCAGGAAAGTCCGAGCCGATGCCAGGTTCTTCTCGAAACTCTCAGGCGTAAGGCTGCAATTGAAGATTTCTCTGCCGATACCCGTATGAGCCCCGTAGTCAAGGTCATACGTTATATTCAACCCGTCACCGGTATACGGCAGCGCGTATATCGATGCATCGCCGGCGGTAACGGTGATAGGCTCTTTTATTACGAACTCCTTCTGCCTTTCTTCCTGCTCAACCAGACCTGTCCGACTGAGCGCCTTATAGTACTCGGCGCAACTGCAGTCCGGCGCCGGCAACTCCATACCATCGACTTCTATAGTCACGTTGTCAATTTCCAGCGCGCTAACCGCTGCCAGACAGTGTTCAACCGTCTCAATACTCACCGAGCCCTTCTTGAGCGTGGTGCGCCGGCTGCGCTCGGCAAGATTGCGGGCGGTCGCAGCTATACGCACGGGTTCAGGAACGTCGGTGCGCACAAAGACTATCCCGGAATTGGCGTCGGCAGGACGAAAAATAACCTTCGCCTCCTTACCTCCGAATAAGCCTTTTCCGGATACTTTCGCTTCACTCTTTATCGTCTTTTGAAGCTTCAAATCCCTCTATCCTGTCACTAAGTTGCTTTACCTGCTCAACGAGCTTCGGCAGCCGCCTGGTTAAAGCAATTATCCGCCATGCTTTGTTCCTTTCCATAGCCGGCGTACCGAATATCTGTTGCCCGGCCGGTATGCTATGCGTAACAGCGGACCCGCCGCCGACCAACGTGCCTTTTCCAACCTCTACGTTGTCAGCCAGACCAGCCTGGCCTCCGAGCACAACGCCGTCACACAGCCTGCAACTGCCCGAAATACCAACCTGCCCGGCTATCAGACAGCACTTGCCGACCACTACATTATGAGCAATTTGAACGAGATTATCTATCTTCGTGCCCGCTCCGATTGTCGTGTTGCCGAATTTCGCCCTGTCGATGCAGCAGTTCGCCCCTATTTCAACAAAATCTTCTATCACCACCCCGCCGTTGTGCGGCACAAGCTGATGGCTGCCGTCGATAAACGAATACCCGAAACCGGTCGAGCCTATCGTGCTGTTAGCCTGAATAATTACGTTGTTGCCGATAACGCAGTCGTGATAGATAACAACATTACTGTCGAAACGACAGTTGGCGCCCACCCTCGTATTCCAGCCTATCTTGCATCCGCTGCCAATTACAGTACTTTCTCCTACTTGGACGCCGTCGTCGATTACTGCAAAGGCGCCCACAGCCGCACTATCGGCAATCCGAACGTCTTGGCCTATCTTAGCCGCAGGGTCAATGCCCGCCTCGACAGGCTTCAAATCAGGTGCAAAGATGCGAAGCGCCTCTATCAGACCCGCGTCCATATTCTTGACGATAAGTTGCGCCTTTTTCAACGCCTCAATTGGCCGGGCAACGATGATTGCTCCCGCTTCTGTCTTCTCAGCTTCGCGCCTGTGTTTCGAGCCCACAGGTCCTTTTGAATCCCCTCCGTAACCTCTGCCGGACATCACAAACGTAACATCATTTTCACCGGCCGCTTCGATTGCCGCCACTCCGCTTATCAGACCCGAACCTTCGCCTCTTAACTCGGCGCCTATCCGCTCGGCCAACTGTGCGACTGTCAATATCATAAAAACGCCCCAAAATTCGACCCTCAAATACTACACCATCCATCCCTGGCCAAACGCTTACTGCAGCGGTTTAGGGGGCTCTGTTGGCCGCTCGCTGCTTTCCTGGGCATCCACCCTTGCCAGCACCTCCTCGGTTATATCCACGCAGCCACCGCTATACAGAACTTTATGAGTCCCCATCGCCAGCTCAAACTGAGCAGGGCTCGATGCGGAAATATCGGGCGCACTCTGCTCAAACACCAAATCCAGCCCTTTCTCCTCGGCAACCACCCTCGTCTGCTCCAAAATATCTTTGTAAAGCTGCCCGGTCATTCTCTGCTCCGCCAAACTCATCTTCTGGTTGTAGAACTTCTTCTCCGTTTCCAACTGGGCCTGTTTGTCTAATATACTCTTGAGTTTCAGGAGATAATCATTGCTCTCCGGTTTGAGCGCCTTAAGACCCGCCTGTTCGATTTCGATATCCTTGCCCAGCTCAGCTAATCTCGACTGGGTTCTCTGGCGTTCAGCCGTAAACTCGTTCCTGTAATGAGCGATTCTCCGACCTTGGCGGAAAATCGTCCGAACGCTGACAACGCCCACCCTGAGACACAGACCCTCAGCACTACTCTCGGCTTGACTGTACTGGTAGCCTGTAAAAAAGACTACCGCAAATATCACACAACCTGAAATCAGCACCTTGGTTCTCATAATCATACCTTTCTGTCTCTTGACTTTTAATTCTCGAATTAAAACAGCCCGGCAACCGAGAAGAAGAACGATTGCCTCTCGTCGGCGTCATCTTCTAACAGCGGCACGGCAATACCAAACCTCATCGGCACAGGACCGAACCAGTGGGGAATCAGTATCTGGATACCCCCACCTGCCGAGACCCGAAAGCTGCCCGAATCAATCGTGCCGCTGTCGACAAAAAACAACGCCGAAAGACTCTCGCCAACCAGCGGAACGGTCAGCTCCTCGCTCGCCAGGAACAGCCAGTCGCTGCCGATGGGGTCTTTACGCTGCGGGTCAATTACCCCTGCCCCTGTCTGCAAACCCCGTGTGCTGACCCCCCGATAGTCAAAACCTCTTATGCTGTACATGCCGCCGGCATAGAACTTCTCGAAAGGCGGGGCATCGGCCACGACCACCCCGCCGTGGAGTCTCGTTGACAGGACAGTCCTGCGTTCGGCCAAGTCTTCATAAAGCGTGTGATACAGCCTGTAAGTACCGCTCAGTATGCCGAACGTATCCTCGCCGGTAACCTGCTCGTAACTGAATTTGTATTTATGTCCGGTCGTCGGCACAAACGAATCGTCCGTGAAGTCTTTGCCAGCGCCAAGCTTGATTCCCACCAGCGGGTTGTCACCTTCGACCTGCCTTATCTCCGCAGGTGCGTCAGCATCAAGGTCGTCAACTTTAACATTTTCGACCCTGAAACCAATGTTTTTCCGCCAGTTGCCCCTGTAACGTTTATCGTAGCGCTCGCTGAAACCCAGGTACCCTTTCAACCTGCCTTCTTCATAGCTCTCCCTCTCGCGCTGCCAGCTCGACCCGATAACGTCCTGCGATATCGGCTTGCCCTGAAAGTACGGCTCGTTGAAACTGACCATGTATTCACTCACTATCGTTCCCGGCTGCAGAACAATCTTCAAACTCTGACCGGCGCCTTTGAATGACTCACCCCTGATAAAATCGCCGAAGTCTTCGGGCCAATCGCTGATGTCAAAGTTTTTTTGGTCCAGTATAACCTGACCAATAAAGCCGGAATCACTCCCGATGCCCGCGCCCAGAATCCACATACCCGTCCGGCCTTCCCTGACATGAACCTCGGCGTTCTTCTGACCCGGTTCGTAGCCAGGCAGCGCGGTAATGGTTGCCTCGTCGGTATACGCCACACGTCTTATTCTCTTTTCCAGCTCGCCGCTGCCGTCGCCGTGCGCCACCTCCGCATTGTAAAGCCGGCCCGGCTGAAACCCATATTCATCCAGTACACGCCGAATGACTTTCTCCTGCGTCTGCCGGTTGCCGGTTATATCTATCCGGCCTATCCGATACTGCTCACCCTCAAGTATTTCAAATTCAACGTCAACCTCCGCCCGCGAAGAAAATTCGCCCCCCTCCACAACGCCGCCGGCATCCAGAACCCGGTAAAAGTCATCCTTAACGCTCGCATCGATGAAGCCGGACTCGCGGTAAAGCTCCTGCAGCCGCCTCCGGTCCGACTCAACCGTCCGCTTTCGATAGACCTGGCCACCCGACAGTTTCAATCGTGACTGCAGTGCCTGTTCATCAACATCAGGGCCAAGCTCGTATATCTTTTTGGCCCCGGTGAGCTTAACGCTCCGCACGACGTAAACCGGGCCCTCATCAATTTCAAAAGTAACACGCACGGCACTTCTGTCGGCTGAAAATTCCTCTCTTGCCGTGACCCCGTAATCAAGAAAGCCCCGGTTCTGATAGACGTCTGTCAGTTTATCCTCGTCGGCCTGAACTTTTTGCCGGCTGTAATAGCCCGACCAGAAAACCCATTTCTTGTCGTCGCTCTTCACCGCCTGTTTAAGCTTGTCCGTCTTCAGCGCCGAGTTGCCCTCGAACATAACCTTTTTGACCCTGACACGCCGGCCCTCCCTGACGGTGTAAACAACCTTGCCTTCCGCCAGCTTATCCGCGTCGAACGTAACCTCGACAAAAGCAAAACCCTTTTTCAGGTAGAACTTCTCAACGTCTTCTCTGCCGAAGTCAACCAGAACCGCATCGACATAATCGCCCTTCTCAAAGCTCAAAAGCGGCAGCAGCCGACCGTCCTTGTACGTCCGTGTGCCGACAAACCCAATCGACTCCACTTTGTACCTTCCGAGAATCCGAGCCGTGCCTTCGGCCTGGCCATAAGCTGCGCCCAGACCCAGAAACGCCGTCAGCATATAACAACAAAGATACGATTTCGCCATCTGCCAACGCTCCATTAGAACGGTGCCTCTCCTTCGTGCGAGACACTTTCCAGATGCGCCTCCGACTCTCCAAGGTGGGAGGCATTCTCAAAACGCGTATATTTCTCCCTGAATATCAGCGGCACCGTCCCCGTCGGACCGTTGCGCTGCTTGGCTATTATCAATTTCGCGGCATTGGTCTGCTCGTAATCGGGCTCGTCCCGCTTATAATAGTCTTCGCGGTGCAGCAGTATCACCACGTCGGCATCCTGCTCGATGCTGCCAGACTCACGCAGGTCGCTCATCCTCGGCAGGTGCCCTTCCCTGCCCTCAGGAGACCGATTCAACTGGCTCAGAACAACAACGGGAATATTCAGCTCCCGCGCCAGCGCCTTGGCATACCTCGAAATGGTCGTTATCTCCTGCTGACGCGACTCCACGCGGTGCGAGCCTAAGTGCATCAACTGCAGGTAATCGACTATCACACAGCGTATGCCATAAAGGCTCTTGAGCCTTCGCGACTTGGCGCGAAGCTCCAGCGGTGTCAGCATCGATGCGTCGTCGATATATATCGGCGCCTCCGACAGCGTTCCGCAGGAAGCCACAAGTTTCTCATAATGCGAAGTGCTCAGCATCCCCTTTCTCACCGCCTGAGTCTCAATCTCGCTGTTGCTGCACAGGAACCTCTCCGCCAACTGCTGCCTGCCCATCTCCAATGAAAATATCGCCACCGGCAGTTTGTCCACCACACCGATATGTTCGGCTATATTCAGCGCCAAAGAAGTCTTTCCCATGCTCGGCCTGCCAGCTATTATTATCATCTCGCCGTTCTGAAGCCCGCACGTCTTGTCGTCAAGCTCGTAGAACCCCGTCGCTAATCCAGTCACAATCCTGCCGTCACGCCTCTCGATAAGCTCATACGCCCGCATCACCAAATCCTTCAGCGGAACTGCCGCACCCCGTATTCGCCTGTCCGTAACCGCAAAAATCTTCCGCTCGGCTTCGTCAAGTTTCTCGCTTGTATCTCCGCTGTCGTTAAAGGCATCGGCCAGAATCTCACCCGCAGCCGCAATAGTCGCACGCAGCAGTGCCTTATCTTTGACAATCTCGACATAGTACATAACGTTCGCAGACGAAGGAACAGAGTCCATAATCCTCGCAATGTAATCGACGCCCCCCACCTCCTCTAATTGCCGGCGCTTCTCAAGCTCGTCGCGAAGCAGTACGGCGTCGATAGCGTGGCCCGGCTTTTGGTCGGCCTCCGTCTCAGTCTCCGACAGCAGGACCGGTCCCTTCTCATATAGTGACAGCAAAGCGTCGAATACATAGCGATGCTCGACGCGGTAAAAGGCCTCTCTGTCCAGCTCTTCGACCACCTCGCCGATGCACGCAGGGTCGATTATCATCGAGCCCAACACCGCCGCCTCCGCCGCTAACGACTCAGGCATACTCCTGCCCGCCAGCGACGCCACATCGGCCACAGTTCTACCGCCTCTGTCTTTCAGGTCCGTCTGAGCCAATTTCTCACCCCGTTTCTCTCAACATTTCCCCGTCTGGTTCGACCACAGCGAACAACCCCGTAATGCCCCTGTATTTCCGCCGGAACCCGGCATTTATGTGCTGTGACAGCCTCACAAAGGATGCATTCTACAAACCACCCGACCAGCCTGTCAAACACTGTTTCAACATGAACCTCCCTGCCGCCAATACCGACGTCCCGCTGGCTTGGGCTGAATCGAGCACCAAAATTGCTCTGACCTTCCCCGCTTTGCCGAAAAAACAAATGTCAATCCTGCACTGGGCGCCTATACTCTCGGATAGGCTCTAAGCCCGGTCAGGTTCCTGACACGATAAAATGCAGCGACCCGTACTTCGCCGAAGGAGTTTTCTTTGAAACTGAAGCTCAACGCGCCTG
Source organism: Planctomycetota bacterium (assembly GCA_030607345.1). The sequence continues at coordinate 6,850 of JAUWKC010000029.1, forward strand.
TTGCGAACGACCGGTAAATATTTCGCCGCCGCCGCCATCTGCGCCATTGTGTATAATAGTTTTTCAATATGACCCATTCAGTAACGGTGATTCGATGGTAGGAATTATCAGCAAACCAGACACTCGGCAGAAGCTTGAGATACTAAGCGCCGATGCCCAGTACGACCTGGCCTGTGCGTGCAGTTGCAGCAGCGACGAGGGGCGAACCCGAGGCGCCGACGGAAAATGGATATATCCGGTCACGCTGCCGAGCGGGGGTAAAAGCGTCCTCTTCAAAACCCTCATTTCGAATGTGTGCACGAACGACTGCAAATACTGTCCGCTGCGGCAGGACCAGGACATCCGAAGGTGCAGCCTCCAGCCCGAAGAAACAGCGGCAATGTTCCTGGATTATTACAATCGGCGAAAGGTATTCGGGCTGTTTATCAGCTCCGGTGCGACAGGCTCGCCCGATGCCACAATGGACAGGCTCAACACAACCGCCGGGCTCCTCAGAAAAAAACACCGTTTCCGCGGCTATATTCATCTCAAAATCATCCCCGGCGCAAGTGATGCTGCCATAGAAGAAGCCGTTTCCCTCGCCAGCACAGTCTCGCTGAATATTGAGACGCCGGGTGCCGGCAACATGGCGAAACTCTCACGCAGCAAGAGGTATATCGAAGACATCATCGAACCGCTCAAACTGATAAGCAGACTGACCGCCCGCGGCTCAAAATACGAGAAGGTCAAGCACACAACGCAGTTTATCGTCGGCGCCGCAGGAGAGGCCGATGCCGAAATCGTCAAGTATATGTTCGGCCTTTACGACCGCCTGAAGCTCCACCGCGTGTATTTCAGCGCCTATCAAAAAGGCTTAGGCGATGAGTCCATCGTCGGCGAGCAGGCGCCAATTCAAAACCCCGCCGATGTGTTTATGCGGGAGCATCGCCTCTATCAGGTGGATTTCCTGCTTCGCAAATACGGCTTCGAAGAGTCCGACATCACCTTCGGGCACAGCGGCAATCTCTCCTTGACCACCGACCCAAAGCAGGCCTGGGCCGACAGCCACCCCGAGCGATTTCCCATAAATGTCAATCAGGCGTCACGCCTTGAGCTTTTGAGAGTACCAGGCATTGGCCCCGTGACGGTCAAGCGAATCCTCGAGCGGCGAAGACAAGCCAGGCTGACCTCTATTGAAGACATAGCAGCGCTCGGCAAAAAACCGGCAAAAGCCGCCAAGTACCTCGTATTCTAAAAGGCCTCACTAAGCAATTCAGTCTTGTCGCGGAAATTTATCCCTATGCTTTATCGTCCACAGCATAAAGTCGTAAAAATCAGATATTATCTTCAAATCCTTTGGCATAGACTCTACTTATCCACAATTTTCAATTTTTCTATCGAACAGGGGCTTCGCCCCTGTAACCCATTGCAAAGGGCAAAAGGGTAAACAGCAAAAGGCTAATTTAAGTCCAGGGCAACACGGAAACCGAGGTTGATGAACCGGCCGTCGGGGCCGTCGTAGAAGCGGCTCGCTACCCGGCAGCCGTACGCAACGTTGACCCAGCCGCCGCCGCGGAGAACACGGAAACCGCCGGTTGCAGGGCCTGTCGGATTATCGTAGGGGCTTGTATCATAATAATCCGAACCGTACCAGTCGTTACACCACTCCCAGACATTACCCGCCATATCATACAGGCCGTAGCCATTGGCTCCGCTGGTTGTCTGGTAACTGGTGTCACTGCCTGGCCAATTATAGTCGGCTTTATACTTCATTGTACCATCGAAAAATCCAACAGGAGATATATAAGGATAAACACCGTTCCAAAGCGGATGATAACCGCTGGTCGGGCTTGCATCATACGGGTAACTGCCGGGGGCGGCGTAGTAATTCGCCAGACTGTGGGTAATGTTGGGGTTGGCCCAGGGAAACCGTTTGCTGCTCAGCCCCCCACGTGCGGCATATTCCCACTCGGCGTCTGTAGGCAGGCGGTAGCCGTGTTTTGAAAAATCGCATTCCCGCGTAGAAAGGTTGTAGCAGGCTTCGTAACCTTCCTCACTGCTTCGCCAGTTGCAGTAGGCGACCGCACCGTACCAGCTTACCTCCACCATAGGGTCATCCGACATGTCACGGCCGTCCTTGGTCCTTACGCTGAAAGTTCCGCTTACATCATTGTAGTCAATCTGGCTGTAAGAACTGCTTGTTGATGTATTACAATAGGGGTCGGTTCCAGCAGGACTCGCATAGACAACTCCGCTTCGCACTTCAATAAGACCTAAAGAATTTGCATCGTTGAGATAATCACAGTACTGGGAGTTGGTTATCTCGTATTTGCTCATAAAGAACGCATCGAGCAATACATCATGCAGGGGCAGTTCATCGTCATCGCCTTCATCGAAATGGTCGCCCATAACAAAATTACCATCTGGTATATATGCCATATCATTTGGTACACAGGCATCGGTGGTTAGCCACTGATTTGCCATTAGGGCGAAATCCTCAAAATCGACAAAACAGTCGCCGGTAAGGTCTGCCGATGGACAATCAGCAAAGGCTGGGACGCCTGAAAGCACAAAGCCAACTAACGACACAAAAATTAATGATTTTTCCCACCACATGGTTTCTTCCTCCTGATTATAGCCAGCGTTTTGTGAAACCCTTGCGGCCTATTTTGATGGTATTGCCCAACACGGCTGAAATCAAATACCCAAGTTCCGCTCCGTCAATTCGCTTTATACCACACTTAACGCTGTTTTGCAAGCAAATAATCCCTACTCTTTTGAGCGCAGGGCCGCCCAAAAATCGACACAAATGCGCAGGCTTGTCCCCGCAAAAGCGGGGAGCGGGAATCCATTCTTTCATTACCTCATTCCGTCTTTGTCTCTCTGGATGCCCTATCAAGTCGAGCATGACAATGTGACTTCGACCTCGTGCCTCTTGCCTTTTTCTACTGACTTATGCCTTCTACCTTTACTTCAAAAATATAGCGCAATCCTCGCTTCGCTCGGATTAACCCTGTTAGAGGCTTACATTCAAAATACCTTTCGAATTTGCTGCCTTTTACGACAATGTCATCTTCAAAAAATCCTGCAACTTAGTTTGAGCCTCTAACAGGGCTAATCGGACAGGA
>JAUWKC010000193.1 GCA_030607345.1 Planctomycetota bacterium
GATCTCCAGGGCTTCCCTCATTCCTAAGCCTGGATTCGGGCGGTACTGGCCTGGGTAGTATGGGGCTAGATTGGGGTCTATGCCCTTCAGCAAGAAACTCAGAACTACGTGCTTCATGGCATTGACTGGATCGTTCCTGATCATACCACTTCGGTTGCCAGTATCGGCAGCTTGCTTCAAATCGCGGAGGAATTGAATTGCCTTGGGCTTTCTTATCCCACCTTGATGTTCCCAGTCGTCGATTATGCTTTTGATTCGCACAAAAGCCAATTCGCTAAATGGTGCGGACGAAGCCGGCATAGGCTCCCCCATGTCGTCGTATTCAGGCTCAGCCTCTCCGTGTGCTGCGTAGGCTTGATCGATGATTCCATTAAGCTCTTCCAGCAGCCGGGAAATATCCCATGCGGGATTATCTGGCTTCCTAGTATAATCAACCATATTAGTCTCCTAGTTATATTTATATTTTACTGGAGGCTAAACCTAGTCGGATGCGTTGGCCCACAGACCTAGTACGCCGAGAAGGGCTACAAGCAGTGGGTCAAGGACCAGAATCGGAATCCGAAATAACCATGCCCAATTCTTCCAGCTTGTCGCGGACCTCCTGGGCATCGACGTGCTGGATTTCATATACGCGAATGCTCCGCAAGTCCCGCTGTTGGACGTCCAGACTTTCTATAAGCCTCTCGACCACATCCAGGTCTTGCTCAAGCCCAATCATCAAAATTCGGTTTGTTCTTTCATCGTAATCGAGGTATACGCCCGGCTGAGCCGGCCGATGCGTCGCCTGACCGGTTGGTTTGGATGGGGCCGGTTTGGGTCTAGTGGGACGTGTACGAGTGCGCGGCAAGGTAGGCGTGGGAGTAACGGTCGGCGACTTCGCAATGGTGATTGATATTTCACCAAGCTGCTCGACAAGCGTCTTGAGCTTCGGAGCAAGCGTTTCTGCCATCGTGAATTTCAATTGCCTGAATCTGAACTGCCTCGGTTCGCCGGGCTTATCCACCATATCAAGCAACTCCTGTATACGGCCCATACGGTATTTGTATCCGGTCACGATAAGCGTGCCTGTTTCGGCGATTTCCCGGACAGCTATACCCAGCTTCATACCTTCCAGAAGATTCTTTGCGCTGGCCGTTCCTATATGCTGCAGTTCAAATACCTGTGTGACCGCGATGTCGCCGGTTTCAGTTTTTTCCTGGCCCGCCCGAATGAGAACAGGGTCACTGATAACAGCCTCGGTGATAGGCCGGATGGTTACGAGGTTGCCGCTGCGGGTCATCACATACCCATGGAACTGGACCACATTCTGGAGCATCTGGTAGAGGTCCTTTTTCTTTATGCTTCCCTGGAGTTTGCCCCTGAGTCTGAGGGTAACAGTGCCCTTGATTTTGGCCGGGTCGTAGAGGTAATTCAGGCCCAGATGCTCACCCACAAAGTTCAGAAACACCTCCAATGGAAGCTGTTGAGGTATATTCACTTTGAGAATTTCTTCTCCACCGGAGACCGATTCGGAGTCCGACGAGGTCGTTTTCTCCACCGGCTCAGCGGGCAGGTTGACATCGTTGGGCTGCTCGACCTTTGGCGCGGTCTGCTTTACTTCTGCCGGGGGCTCACGTTTCGGCCCCTGTTCTTTCTTAAGGGCCGTCTCAATAGCCTCAAGCCTTTCGAGAACCGCTGTAAGCGCAGCGTCGGCTGGTTTAGTGGATTCGAGCCCGGACGGCTCAACAAGAGTGGGGGCGGCCGGAACTTCCGGCTCCGGTGCGATTTCAAGCACCGGCGGCTCGTTTGGTTCGACAGGTTCCGGGGGCTGGCCCGTTTCTATTGCTTTGAACTCTGGCTCTGTTGCTTTTTCTTGGTTCTGGGCCGCTTCTTCCCGGGCCTGGGCGGCTTTTTTCTCTGCCTCTTCGAGCGAGCGCATAAGCCTGGCAAAAAGCTCGTCGCCTTCGGACTGATTTGCACCTGCACTACTTGCGGAACCGGCGTCAAATGCAGATTCCGTCGTGGCATTGAGTTCTGCGATGACATGCGAGTCGCCGTTCTGCCGGGGGCTTTGTTCCAGTTGGGACACTTTGCCGGAGTCCGCCTGCCCAGGGGCTTGGCCCGGTTCCTGCGTGCTTGCCACTGGCACAATAGTTTCGTCCCTCAGCAAGTCCTCAACAGTCTGCTGCTTGGCGCCGTTGCCCGATGTGCGGAGTCTCTCAACTGCCGAGACAACGCGCTCAATCCGGCTGGCTGGGGCGATGGCTATTAGTGAGCCGTGGTGGACGTCAACAATGACCTGGGGTTGCACAATCTCGTCCGGCTGTCCGTAGAAGGTTCCGACGGCGATATCACCAAGCTCGGCTCTAATGGACGCGAGCAAAGGTAGGAGCTCGGCCGGCAAGGCCGGGGCAATCTGCTTTATTACATACGCCTCGTTGGCGTCAACAAGCTCGATAGTAGCGCCGGCCTTGACCAGTTCCTTTGGTTGGGCCGTTACCAGCAGCATATTGGCGCCGGGAAGCTTCGAAACCGTCCCGATTTGCAGCTCAGAGAGGTACTCTTTGCCTTTGTCGGCCGATATGTGCCTCAGGCGAAATACCCTGAACCGTGCCTGGTGGGAATCCATCCTGACCCTCTCCGGCTGCGAATCGTTCCGTTCGGTACGATATGCGGGTTCACCGCTGAGGGCTTCGCCCACGGCTGCCGAAGCAAAATGACCACAGGTCAAAGCAACCGTGCCAAGAATCACAAGCAACTGCCTCTTGTAGCCCCGCTGGCTGCCTGCCGATAGTAACCCGCCACTCGGTTTATTTGTCATAACACAACTCCTCAATCGCAATTGTGAGCATGCACGGCCGCCTTTTCGCCGGCCAGAGGCAGGCGCCGCCGCGCAAATACGAAATACTGCTTCGATAAAACATTTTTCCCCTGAAAATACACCCTGCCCGTTTCGGCAAGCTGTCTTACAAAGACCCATTGATACCCCCAGGATACCGGTATCTTGCTTGTCCGGGCGAATAAGCTGCAATATGCATCTTTCTTGTCATCCTCTTGCGAAAAATCAAGACTTTACCAAATTAGTGCGGTCCAAACGACGCTGCCAAACACTAAGGAGCCCGCAAATACCGGTTACTTAATAAGACAAATGAGCGGGACGAAAGTTCCCGCTAACAGCAAAGAAACGACAGTTTTTCCGACACATAGGCGGGGCAAAAAACAGATATGAACCCCCGGCAAGGCTGAACGCGCTGAGGTTCTGCGTGGTGTATCACTTTGACTTGGTAGTGCGCCCGGCGGCCTTTCTGGCCCTTTCGATTCTTTTGCGCAGCGCCTCAGCTCTGCGCTCTCTAAGGGCCTTTCGTTCCCTGAGTATCCTGGCCCGTTCGCCCGCCTTGGTAGCATTATCAAGTTCTCGGCCGAGATGCTCAAGGTCCTTGGCCTCTGTGCCGGTTATCCGGGTGTCTGTGGTATCAACCTCAGAGGAGACCTTATCGGACGTGGTTTCCGAAGGTTTGTCTTTGCCGGCAGTACCGGAATCGTCTTGTCCCGGTTCTTTAAGCATAGAAAAGAGTTCCTGTGCCATATCAGCCTTTAGCTGCTCTATGGTCTTGCCGGGTCCGAGGACAAGCTCCGGCCGAGGTCTGCCGGTAATGCGTCCGCTGGTGTCCTGCCCAGGGGCTGGTCCGGGCAGATTCAGAGTCGCTCCAGGCATCGGAAGCCGTGGCGGCGACGATGACGGCGACGAACCTGCCAGAAGGTTTATTTCCGGTTTATGCTCGACCGTCAGGTCATAAGTCTTATTGCCCGCTTTGGCAGTTACGAGGCCGTCCTTTATCTCCAGCGTCAAGTGTCCGACCCTTTCGGATTGCCTGACCCAGTGAATGCCCTTGCCCGGTTCGTTAATCAAAGCCAACGATTCCTGCGGGTTTGACTGGTTGTAGCTGGTTCCCAGAAGCGTAAACTTGACGCTGGATCTTGGCGGCGGAGGCGGTTGCTGCTGGCCCCCGTGATGGGCGGGCCTTGTAATATTCGGACGTTTCTTTGTCGGAGACGGATTCAGGTACTTTGCGAAAAGCCCCGCCTGGCCCACAAGCGGCGAGGTCTGTTGGTTTTTTGATTTGCCGGTAAGGCCTCTGGTCTCTTTGAACTTGTCAATTATACTTGGAGCCTTAAGAAATTCCTCCATCGCCTGGTTCTTGCGCAGACCGAAAATAACCGGAAAAACGA
>JAUWKC010000323.1 GCA_030607345.1 Planctomycetota bacterium
TCAACGTTGGCGCTGCCAGCGAAACAGAGATGAAGGAGCGAAAGGCGCGAATTGAAGATGCGCTTCACGCGACCCGTGCGGCAATCGAAGAGGGGATAGTACCGGGCGGCGGTGTTGCGCTTGTTCGGTGCATTGAGGCTGTCAAGCGAATGAAACTTTCCGGTGACGAAAAGACCGGCGCCGAGATAGTGGAACACGCGTTACGGATGCCTTGCTACTGGATAGCGGCCAACGCCGGTGCAACGGCGAGCCTTGTTGTCAGCAAAGTAGCCGAGGGTAAGGCCGGCTTCGGTTACAACGCCGATACGGGCAAGTACGAGGACTTGCTCGAAGCGGGTGTGATTGACCCCGTGAAGGTTACGCGGATCGCTTTACAAAACGCGGTGAGCATTGCAGGGCTGCTCCTGACAACGGACTGTCTGGTGACCGAAAAGGCGAAGGAACAGCCGGAAATGCCGGGCGGCGCTGGCGGAATGGGAGGAGGCATGGGTGGCATGGGCGGCATGGGCGGCGGTATGGGTATGATGTAGCCCGAGCAGACGCGCCGAAAAGGGATTTTACAGCTTTGGGATGAACCGGAAAAGGGGTAATGTAATGATTGGGCAGACGGCAGCAAAACCGCTCTTAGGATTGGCCGTGTTGGCTATTCTGGCGATGAGCTTTTCTTGTCAGATGCCCGCCCAGGCCGTTGGCGATGAAAGTCGGCATCAGCGGGACCAGCGTATGGAATGGTGGCGTGAGGCCAAGTTCGGGATGTTTATCCACTGGGGGCTTTACGCCGTGCCCGCCGGTCAATGGAAGGGCAAAGAGATTGGCGGTATCGGCGAGTGGATAATGAATAATGCGCAGATTCCGGTCAGCGAATACGAGCCGCTTGCCGCCCGGTTTAATCCGGTGAAGTTCGACGCAGAGCAGTGGGTTCGGCTGGCCAAAGATGCCGGGATGAAGTACATCGTTATCACCTCGAAGCATCACGACGGTTTTTCCCTGTGGGACTCGAAGGTCAGCGGGTACGACATTGTCGACGCCACGCCGTTCAAGCGTGATGTCCTGAAGGAGCTGTCCCGCGCCTGCGCGAAATACGGTATCCGGTTGTGCTTCTATCATTCGATTATGGACTGGCACCATCCCGATGCCCAGGCGCCGCATTGGCCCACATATAACACCAAGAAGAAGGAAAATCCGAACTTCGGGCGATATGTCGAAAACTACCTCAAGCCGCAGATTAAGGAGCTGCTGACCGGTTACGGTGACATCGGGGTGTTGTGGTTTGACGGCCAGTGGATTCCGGAGTGGAATGAGGACTACGGCAATGACATGTACGCATTTGTTCGCGGTCTCAAGCCGGATATCATCATAAACAACCGCGTCGGCAAAAAGCGTGAGAGCGGCGACTTCGGGACTCCCGAGCAGAAAATCCCGGCCAAGGGCTTGGGCGGGGTGGACTGGGAGACCTGCATGACGATGAACGACACCTGGGGCTTTAAGAAGAACGACCACAACTGGAAGTCAACCGAAGATTTGGTTCGCAAGCTCGTGGATATTGCCAGTAAGGGCGGTAACTTTCTGCTGAATGTCGGTCCGACTGCCGAAGGTACGATACCCGGGCCGAGCGTGGAGCGGCTAAAGGCTATTGGGCGCTGGCTTAAGGTAAATGGTGAGAGCATCTATGATACGACGGCGAACCCACTGGGCGAATTGGCGTGGGGCCGATGCACGGCCAGGCCGGGCAAGTTGTATCTGCATGTTTTTGACCGGCCGGAGAACGGCAGGCTCGAACTGCCCGGCGTGAAAGGCAAAATCAAGAAGGTCTGTTTTCTGGCTGACAGGAAGCGTCAATTAGTTTTCAGCCAGGAAGGCGACGACAAGGTTGTAATTTCCTTGCCTGGGCAGGGATACGATGGGATAGATACTGTGTTGGTTCTGGAAATTCAGGAAAACAAAGACTGAGCTGTATAGATAGGTTAAGGAGTGGAACATGAAACTGAGACCGTTGGATGACAGAGTTGTGATAAAGCAGTCGGAGGCCCA
>JAUWKC010000198.1 GCA_030607345.1 Planctomycetota bacterium
CAACTGTTTCGTTACTCAGGCCCGAGATAAATATATTTATCCCGGCGGCGTCCCGGTCAAAATCAGGCCAGATAATAGCAATATCCTTGGCGTTGTCCTGGCCCTGCAGAATCCTGGTGCCCGCCTGCTGGAGTGATTCAATAAAAGGATACCTGCTCTTATGGCGCTTCTTTATCAGCTCAAAAACCCGCGGCGGCGTATTCTTCCCGGCGGGCAAAATCTGAAACGAATCCGTCATAAGCTCACAACTGGGGTGGCAATCCACGTCCTGCCGCGTCTTGGTGCTGAGCGTCACGAGCATATACCAGAACCGCTTCGGCTCACCCTGACCTCGCCTGTCCAGCGTAATCTGTCGCGGCTGGTCAAAACGCACGTCAACCGTCCACTGCTCCGGGCCCTGAACGACAACCGGCTCAGGATAAGCCAGGCAAAGCCCGGCAATTATCCCCACAATCAAAAAAGTCCCATAAGCTAAACTTCTCATCGCTACCCCAACCACCATAAAAAGGCTCGCCCTATTGGTCTAATCACCTCAAAAAGGCATCCCTGATTACAATCTATTATACAACAAAGCCATTTATCGTACAAGCAGATTTTGCTGTCTCAGGCCGGTCCTTTCGAAGCCCGCCCCAATGCACATCCGGCAGATGCCGATTTCAGAGCGATGCGGCAGTTTCTTTACGCCAAGGCCGCCACGCCGCAGAATAAAAAAAACAATTGCCCCATGCAGACGATTGCCTTATTTTATCAGCCTGCTCAGCAATGGTGTTTTACTTTTCCAGGACAGCAGGCAATGACAGAAGAACCGCAACAGTTAGCTCAGCGAGCCGACGCTCTCATCGAAGCCGGCAATGTTGCCCAATTAGGCCAACTGCTCAAAAACCAGCGGAGCAGCGACATCGCTGAAATAGTCGAGTTGGCCGACAACGAGCAAAGACGTATGTTCTTCGACGTACTCGACAAGGAAATTTCCGCCGAGGTACTCGAAAAAGTCGACCAGGCCACTCGCTCAGAACTCTTCGAGCTCCTCCAGAACTACGAGCTCAAAGCTATGATTCTGGAGCTGGGACTGGACGACGCCGCCGACCTGCTCGCCGAATTGGCCGAAGATGAAAGCGAGCAGCTCCTCGCAAGCATCTCACCGGCAAAGGCCGCACGCATAAGACAATTGATGAGTTACTCCGAAGACTCCGCCGGCGGAATTATGGACCCGCTCGTCATCAGCGTGGACGAGGATGCAACGGTCGCCCAGGCCGTAAACCAAATCCGGGCAGCCGAGATTGACGAAGATTTCTACTGTGTCTACGTCGTGGACAGGACCGGCCGATTCCTCGGAGACGTCCGCATCCGGCTTCTGCTGACCCGCCCCGAAAACGCGACAATAAAGGACTTGATTGACCCCGACACGGTCTACGTCACAGCCCACGCCGACCAGGAAGAAGCTCGAAACATCTTCAGCAAGAACGACCTCATCGTTGCCCCTGTGCTCGACAAAAACCACAAGCTTGTCGGGCGAATCACCGCCGACCGCATCATTGAAGTCGCCGAGGAAGAAGCTGCAGAGGACCTGTTTACAATGGCCGGCACCGACCCCGATGAGCTCGACAAGTTTTCCGCACTTCACGCAGCACGGGTCCGAATGACCTGGCTTTTCCCCTGTCTGATTGGAACTTCCGTCACGGCGCTGGTTATGACCTTCTTCAAAAGCCGCGACCCGGTAATTTATGTCGCGGCCGCGGCCTTTGTACCGATGATTGCCGCCATAAGCGGAAACGCGGGCCTTCAAACCTCCGCCATCGTCGTCTCGGGCCTGGCCACCGGACACCTGGCGGCACTCAAATTCACGCAGGTCTTCAGCCGAGAGGTCCGAATCGCGATGGTCGTAGCTCTATGCTGCGGAATAATAGGCGGAGCACTTTGTGCAATACTCCTCAACTACAAAACAACCGCGGATGAACCGGTTCAGACGCCCCGCATTGTACTTGCATTCGCAATTGGAATGTCTACCGCCATAATGGTTTCCACAACGCTGGGGTTGATTCTGCCATTTGTGTTCCGGAAAATCGGCATAGACCCGGCCATAAGCTCCGGACCACTGGTCACCACGGCAAACGACTCAATGAGCGTTGCAATATATATGATGCTGACACTACTTCTGGCACAGTGACGAAACGTTGTGAACAATCGCGTCTCGACACATTTACTTGAATATCAAAACAAGGAAAGGGAAAATCAATGAAACGACAGCTACATTTGTGCTCGCTGGTGACATTGCTTTTGGCTTCGCTTCTGAGCGTTGGAGCATGCGGCTGCAGCGGCGTCGCATCACGAAAATCTTCGACCGTTATTCCCACCAGGACCCGAAACGCCTATGGGCACTGGCTGCGGCAGGAGGCATATAATCAACGCGTCTCGCTGGGGCACGTGAATCTCATCTTCGTTGGAGACTCCATAACCCAAAGGTGGGACAGACAGGGCACGCAAATCTGGCAAAAATACTACAGTCGCCGCAACGCCGTGAACCTCGGTGTCGACGGAGACAGAACACAGAACGTCCTTTGGCGGCTCGACCATGGCAATATCGACGGAATCCAGCCGAAGGTTGCCGTGGTTATGGTCGGCACCAACAATTCCAGCGACGGCGATACCGCCGAGGAAATCGCCGAGGGAATAATCGCTGTTTGCAAAAAGCTGCGAACCAGGCTGCCCCGAACAAAGATTCTGCTGCTGGCTGTTTTTCCGCGAGGGCCCCAGCCATCCGCTCAGCGTCGGCTAAACGCAAAGGCAAGCCAAATCGCATCGAAGATTGCCGACGGTAAAATGATTCACTATATGGATATCGGTGACAAGCTGCTCGAGCCCGACGGCTCCATATCGAGAGAAGTGATGTACGACTATCTGCATCTGACCGCAAAGGGCTACGAGATATGGGCCCAGGCCATCGAGCCAAAACTTAAGGAGCTGCTCGGCGAAGAGCACTCTGCGGTAACACCTTCGCACAAAAAGAACGGTTGGACCGTTCGCTACGAAGCTATGAGCGAGCGGGCAAAGTGTGGCTACGTCGACCTGGTCTTTGTCGGAGACTCGATAACTCACGGGTGGGAAGGCCGCGGCGCCGCGGTGTGGGAAAAATACTACGGAGACCGAAAGGCCATAAACCTGGGTATCGGCGGGGACAGAACCGAGCACGTGCTGTGGAGACTCGAAAACGGCAACATCGACGGAATCTCGCCCAAAGTTGCCGTGGTAATGATTGGCACGAACAATCACCCGACCCGCAATACACCCGAAGAAATTGGCGACGGCATAATCGCCGTTTGCAAAAAATTGCGTCAAAAACTGCCTCACACAAAAATCCTGCTGCTGGCCATCTTTCCACGCGGCGAAAAACCTTCTGAGCTTCGCGAACAATTGGCCCAGGCAAGTCACATAGCAGCAAAAATCGCCGACGGAAAAATGATTCATTATCTGGATATTGGCGACAAGTTCCTTGAGCCTGACGGGTCTATGTCCAGGGAAATAATGCCCGACTTTCTGCATCCAAACGCCAAAGGCTACCAGATATGGGCCGAAGCCATCGAGCCAAAACTTAAAGAGCTGCTCGGCGAAAAGTGGAAAGCAGCCCTCGGCCTCAGTTTGACAAAAAACACCGAATATGGATATGTGGCCCGCAGCATATTTCGCGGGACAGCTTGAAATGGCAGGCTGTCTTCTTTTCTATGGCAGGATTTCGAGCAGAAGTATATGGGCACGGCAAACAAAATCAAGGCCGTTATCTTTGACCTCGACGGCGTCCTCGTGGATACCTCGGAATCCCACAGACAGGCATGGTTCGACCTCGCACACAAACAAGGGTACAAAATCTCCGACGAATTCTTCCGCCGCACGTTCGGAACGCAGAACTACCAGATAATACCGATGCTCGCCGGACAGGATTTGCCCACCGAACAAATCGACCGCCTCGCCGAATGGAAGGAGCAGCGTTACCGCGAGCTTGTAAGGGATAAGTTGGCGCTCGCCGAGGGAGCGGTCACGTTGCTTGATGATTTAAGAAACAATAATTTTCTCCTGGGCATTGGTACCTCAACACCGCGGGCGAACCTGGATTTTATGCTCGCTTG
>JAUWKC010000094.1 GCA_030607345.1 Planctomycetota bacterium
CAGATTATTGCTTTTGCGCTTATCGGGCCCCAACCGTGGATGAAAGCAACACCGGTCAGCACCAGGATGGTGCCGAGTGTTACGCATTTTGTCGAGGCCTGCAGGCGGTTGTAAATGTCGGGAAAACGAACCAGGCCTATACAGCCGAATATGTTAAACAAGATTCCAATTGTTATGAGTACGTGTCCTATTATGTTAGTCATCGAAACTTCTTCCTTCCAGAAACTTGGCCAATGCTATGGTTCCAATAAAACTTAACAATGCCCAGGCGAGAGCAACGTTAAGACAAAAACTCTTTTTGGTGCCGAGACAAAGAATGCCACAGAATCCGACTATGACTATGCCTAATATATCAATAGCTACGGTTCTGTCCGGTGCGGTGGGACCCCGCCCTATACGATACAGGCACAAGAAGCAACATAAGAACAAGCCGATATAAAACAATGTTGTCATAATTACGCCTTTCTATTCGAAAATTCTCTTCAGGAACCACTCGAACCTTTGAGCGACGAGCCTGGTTGCCTGGTCAATGTCGTCGGATTTCACATTAATCCAGTGGACATACAGAAAACCGTCGTCCGTTAAATCCACGGTCAAAGTTCCCGGCGTGAGTGTGATGGAATTTGCCAGAGCCGTGATTCCGGATTCAGTTTTCAGAGCAGTTTTTATCTTTACGATTCCGGGTTTTATGGGCATCTTCGGGTGCAGGGCGCGATAGACGACGTCCAAATTGGCTTTGAGCATGTAATAGAAAAATACAGGCACGTAAACCAGCAGCCAGAAGATTCTCACCGGTGAGATAAGAACGCGATATTCACGGGGCAGTATTTTGTGGAACAGAACGGCAATGCCTCCCGAAGCTATCAGGCCCACGATTACGACATGGATGTCAAAAGACCAGGTCAGTATTACCCAGATAACAAACGCTAAAACAAAACAAATCAGTCGTCTCATAACTAATTCCCGATTCCTGCCTGTTCAATTATCTGTGTCGAATAGCCAACACCGTTGGTCAATACTTCGACTGCCGGCGTCAGAACCATTTCTCTCAAAGACGGAACTAACAGCAGTCCCATAAGCACACACAAACAGGCCAAAAAGACCATGGCGGCAACCATACTGCCCGTGTTTTCTTTCACCTGCTGGAGACTGCCCGGAAGTTCACCAAGAAAGACGTATCTCTGCACCTTCAGGTACATTATCAGGGTGCACAAACTTACAAGAAGAATTATTGCGGCCACCCAGTAGAGGTGCGCCTGAACCGAAGCAACTATGAGGATTAACTTGCTCCAGAAGCCGCTGAAGGGTGGAATGCCGACTATGGCTGCCGAGGCTACGGTGCACGTGGCGCGCGTAAGCGGCATCTTTTTCGCCAGCCCCCCCATTTCCCTCATCTCTCGCGTGCCCGTTGACATTTGAACCGAGCCACTGGTCAAGAACAGCAGAGATTTATAAACGGAATGGTTTATGAGGTGGAACAATCCGCCAAGTATCGCCAGAGACGCCAAGGCCAGATGCTCACTGTCGATATCAGGCCCGGCCTGGCCGAGAATCAGCCCGCCGATGCCTATTCCGAGCATCACGTAACCGACCTGGCTGATGCTGGAATACGCCATAAGACGCTTTATGTCCCACTGGCCTATTGCCATCAGCCCCCCGACGACCATGCTCAAAAGGGCCAGCACCACCAGAAGCCACCCGATGGTTTCCGTGATGCCAAAGACATTGAAAACCATCCGGGCAAGGGCATATACACCGAGCGTTTTTATCAAAACGCCGGAGAGCATAGCCGAAATAGGAGCAGGCGCCGACGGATGAGCGTCCGGCAGCCAGGCGTGGAAGGGAACCATGGCGGCTTTCAGGCCGAAACCGACAATGAACAAAGCCAGTGCAAAGGAAAGTCCTGCATTTACGCCGGATTGCTGGATTGCTCTTGAGATGTAGGCCATATTCAGCGTGCCGGT
Source organism: Planctomycetota bacterium (assembly GCA_030607345.1). The sequence goes on from JAUWKC010000094.1 coordinate 1,965, forward strand.
GTTGCCGTAAACAAGAGCTATCCCGAAAAGAACAAATAGTGAGCCGATGGTGCCGAGCACCATATACTTAAAGGATGCCTCGAGTTCCTCGTGCTCGCAGCCGAAACCAACCAGCGCATAAGATGCCAGCGAAGCAATTTCAAGAAATACAAACAGGTTGAAAATATCTCCGGACAGCACCACACCGTTCATACCCGCGACCATAAGCATAAACAGGCTGAGGTATTTTGCCCTTGCGGTGTACTGTTCCATATACCTTACGCCAAAGAGCATCGCAGCGGCGCTGACAACGCCGATAGCCAAAAGCATTAGCGAGCTCAAGCCGTCAAGCACAAGATTTATTCCGAGAGGGATGGACCATTTGCCCATCAGATAAACATCCGTTCTGCCGACGGAGGCCACCGCAAAAACAAGCAGACAGATGGTTGCCGCGTTTGCCAGAACGGTTGCGGCACCTTTGCCTTTCCTGCCGAAGCCGCCGACAATTGGCATAAGAAAAGCTGTTACCAGAGGGATAGCGACAAACAAGGGAAGCGGCATGCTCATCCTTTTAACCTCCTTATTTCGGTAATATCGAAGGTGCCGTATTTCTCGTGGACCCGGATACATATCGAAATCATAAGCGCCAATGAACCCAGGCAGATAACAATTGTAGTAAGTACAAGCGCCTGAGGTAACGGGTCAACCGAGCTATTCAGAAATAAGTCGCTGACCTGCCCGCCGGCGCCCGCCATATCTTCTTCACCGACAATCGGGGCCTTGCCGCCCAGACGATACCCGAGCATAATCAGGAAAAGGTTGACGGCATATTCCATTATCATAATGCCGATTACAATCTTCACCATGTTCTTCTTCACGACCACACCGTACAGGCCAATCATAAACAATAAAAAACACAACGCATAAAGCATCGGTTTTACTCCTTTTCGTCAACTGAAATATCAGACCTGAAGCTCGAAAGATTAAGAATGACCAAAAACAGCGACGCGGCTACTGCCAGGCCAATCGCAAGTTCTGCCAGCGGAATAATCCCGGCCTTTAGAAACTCAACGTCTTTGCCTGCCAGCCATTCCTGGTAAATATAATTCCAGAAAAAACCATCAGCCCCAAAAAACAAACCCGATAGCGCTATTGCCGCGAACGCCAGAACGCCGCAGCAGAGAAGCTTCAAAGCCAACGCCTGCGGGAGGTTCTTTTCCACAGATTCCCTGCCGAACGCCAACATAAGCAGTATGTAAGAAGAAGCCAAAATCACACCGCCGGCAAAACCGCCTCCCGGTGTGATATCGCCGAACAGAACGACATAAATGCCAAACATGAATATCAATATCTTCACCCAGCCGGCGATTGTCTTGACGATTATTGTCATTCCTTTCATTGGTCGGGACCCTCCAGTGTCTTTCTGCCTTCTTTCCGCAGTATGACCAGCGAGCCGATAATCGTAGTGAACAGCACCGTTGTTTCGCCCAGCGTATCGTAAGCGCGAAAATCAAGGATGATAGATGCCACGAGATTTTCCGCACCCGTCTTTGCTAATCCCTGGCTGATATACTCTTGAGATGCCGCATCGGGGACGTTGGCAAAGATGGGATTGCCGAAGTCCTGCAAGTTTTGGAAAACAGTCAGGCCCGCTAAGCCGATTGTGAATATAATAACAATGGAGACAACCGTTCCGAAGAACTCTCTGTCGCCGCTGATGAATGTGAGGTCGCGGCGGATGGTAGCCCGAATCAGGATGATTAAACCCAACACCTCGACTACAATCTGAGTTATTGCGATGTCGGGAGCGTGCAGAAACAGGAACATTATCGATGCACCGAACCCGATGGCCCCGATACAAATCACAGAACTCAAAAGGTCCTTGGTTTCCACGGCAATAATCGCCGCAATTAGAATGAAAAGCAATAAAATGTAGAATATAAGCATCGTTCCCTCACCAAATATTCTTGCAGACTACAAACAAAACTACAAGTAATCCGACGGTAACCCAAGTCAGATATACTGGAAGAACGCCACAGTGCAGCCATTTGAGAAGGTTTGTGAAAGCCATACCGACCCTTGAGCTTTGATTGTAAAGGTCGAAGTAACCTTTTTGCTGACCGTCATAAAGCTGTTTGAGGCCCTTCATTAATGAAACGGTCTTATAGAAGTGGGTTCCGGGTATAATCATCAGGTCGTTGTGTTGCACTTCACCGCAGGTCCACGTCGGTACTATCCTGACGTTCCTTCCCAGCAAACCCACAAAGAGGATGCCCAGGCCGAGCAGAATGCCTGTGATTATCAGGAGTGTAGCGAGCCCTGAGGCCCAGGTGCCGAAAATCGGTGTGCCCGTAATGCCCAGGGCCGGGTAAATAAACAGCTTCAAAGGCACGTGGTAAAAAATCCCGAAGAATACGCACAGCGCCGACAGCACAATCATAGGCGCCGTCATAGTGGCAGGAACTTCCTTTGCCTCCTTCAGGTTATCCGGCAGCCGGGAGAGAAACACCGAGTGGATGACTTTTACGAATGAAGCAAGCGTAAGGGCGCTTCCAAACATCGCGGCAACCAGCCAAAGCCACCAGAGACCGGCCCCGGCTCCTGCCTGCTCTTGACCCATTTCGATAACGCCCTGGTAAACCATCCACTTGGAAACAAAGCCGTTGAAAGGCGGCACACCGGAAATGCTCAAGGCGGCAATCAGGCAGGTAATGAAAGTGATAGGCATTTTCTTTCCCAGGCCGCCGAGCCGGTCGAGTTCCGCTGTTCCGGCCTGGCGTTCAGCCGCCCCGCCGCACAAAAACAAACAGCATTTGTATATTGCATTGTTGAGCATGTGGAATACCCCGCCGGCAATGCCTACAGGCGTCATAGTTGCTATGCCAAGAATCATATAACCCACCTGGCTGACGGCGTGATACGACAGCAGCTTCTTGAGGTTGTGCTGAACCATTGCAATCATTACCGCGATAATGATGGTCGCCGAACCTATCAGCGCGAGGATGACGCTTAATGCCCCCGGCTCAACAACGAATAGTTGACGCACGATTATCACCAGAAGATAGATGCCAAGCAGCTTGTCGACAGCCGCCGGCAGCAGAGCCATTACCGACGCCGGGGCGAACTCACCGGCCGTCGGGACCCATGTGTGCAGCGGCAGTGCGCCCGCCTTGGTGATAGCGGCGGTCAGAAGCAGCAAAAACGCGATAATCGGAAGTGCCGAATTAGTCGCCAGGCTGATGTCAGAAACGATAAATGTCTTGCCTGAAAGCATCCAAACCATAAAAACGCCGAGCATAAACGCCGCGTCGGACGCCCCTATCATGGCAAAGCTCTTGGTTGCCGCAAAATTGGAATTCCTGCCGCCCGTGGTTATCAATAGATACAGCGAGACCGTAACAATCTCCCAGAAAATAAGCAGAAACAGCAGGTGTCCCGACAGCAGTATCCCTGCCGAACCGCCTATCGTGATAAGCACCGAGCCGTAATATATGTTGCTGTGCACCTTGCCGGCCATTGACTTTAGAGAATAGAGCACTATTAGCAGCCCGAAACCCATAGCAAACATCAACATAAAAGCACCGAGCGGCTGTGCGTCCAACAACAGTTCCAGCTTGAACCGGCCTATTTCAAGAACAGATTGCGAGCAACCTTCCGGCCGTGCAGCAAATATCCAGATACCAAGTACAAATGTCAGTCCCGAAACGACCAGGGTCACTATTCTGCCGGCCCGCCTCGTCCTGTTCGGCAAAAACAGCAAAACAAAGCCAACCGCCAGAGGCAGCATGACCGTGATGAATAACACGTTGGACAGTACGTTATTCAATTTTCAAATCCTCCGGTTCGTAACGCATTTCCTTCTTTATTTTCTGGGTTTTTGCGCGACTTAGTTTCAAAAGAGCGTCATAGTTGTGTGTAATGTTGTTATGGCTGTCGAGCACCGCTAATCTCTCGGTGCAACTGTAGCACGGGTCAACCGAAGCCAGTGTTATAGTCACGTCGGCGATATCGCTGCCGATGCATGAGGCCCTGAAAGACGGGACATTAACATAACTCGGCGCCCTCATCTTGTGGCGCACCGGTCGGTTGCCGCCGTCACTGCGAACATAATGAAAGGTTTCGCCTCTCGGCGCCTCGGCCCGGCCGGACGCTTCGCCCGCCGGGATTTCTTTGACCTCAATTGCAATTGGGCCGCCAGGCAGCTTTCGCAGCGCCTGCCTGATAATCTTGACCGACTCGAGACACTCCAGCAGACGCACTACCGCTTTTGCAAAAACGTCACCCTCCGGCCGCGTTATTACGTTCCAGTCCAACTCCGAGTATGCCGCATAAGGGTCATCTCTTCGGACGTCAATACCGATGTCACTGCCTCTCGCCGTCGGACCGGTCACGGCATATTTGATTGCATCTTCTTTCGTCAGAACGCCCACACCTTTGAGCCGGGCGTGAATAACCGGGTCATCGAGGACAGCTTTCGTGAGCATCTCCAGTTTCTTCTCGAGTGCGTCCATCTCGTGCAATATCTTGGGCTTCATCTCATCCGGGACGTCCTCACGACAGCCGCCAACTTTGACATTACCGTAGTTGTTTCGGTTGCCGGCGATTTCTTCGAGCAAATCGAGAACGGGCTCACGATATTTCCATGCCCACATGAAGAGCGTGTCGTAACCAATAAAGTGTCCGGCCAGTCCTACCCAGAGCACGTGGCTGTGGATGCGTTCAAGCTCGTTAATGATGGTTCTAACATAACGAGCGCGGTCGGGCGGGCTTACGCCGGCAAGCTCTTCGACGGCCTGCACGTAAGCCAGCGGGTGCGATGCAGAACAAATCCCGCAAATCCGCGATACCAGAAAGGCAACCTGGTCGAACTGCAACGTCTCACTGA
>JAUWKC010000274.1 GCA_030607345.1 Planctomycetota bacterium
AATCCAACCATTCGCTACAATCTCAATTACCTAAGCAAGATTTGGAATTGACTGCGATGCCCAAGGCCAGGGAGCAGGCTGTCGGCTTTAAGGCGGGGCTGTTGTTGGGCGTTGTTGTTGGCGGTATCGGGGTGGCGATTGCCACCGGTGCCGCTTTAGTCGTGCTGCTCAGAAAAAAACCAACGGCAAACTAAGGCGTATCCGCCTGGTTCTTCCTGGCCGCTTTAGACCCTCCGAAGCCCGATGCACTTTCCAATCCGATGCCCGACAATTACCTTGAAGGAGCGTCCGGCCTGCATTATATTAGCCATCAGTTGCAACAGCACTTGCATACTGACGGGTTGAGACGGTTTGTTCCCTGCCGATTTGGCGCCTGTCAGCCGTGACGGATTAGCGTTGCAAGACAAGGATTTTTGTTTGGAGCAGGAAAATGGCTGAGAAAAGACTTGCCGTGGTGACCGGCGCCGCCAGGGGCATAGGCCGGGCAATCGTTCTGGAACTTCTAAAGCAAGGCCGAATCGTCGCCGGGCTCGATATAAACGCCGAGCAGCTTGCCGACCTCGAGCAAGTGGTCAAAGACGCGGGCTATACCTGCATCACAAGATGCGTCGACATCACCGACACCGAAAAATTCACCGAGGTCCTCGAATCGCTCGCCGCCGAGCATGGCGGAATAGGTGTCCTCGTCAACAACGCCGGCATTACCCGTGACAGGCTGCTTATGCAGATGAGCGATGAGGATTTTGACAAGGTTATCGAGGTCAATCTGCGGGCCGCTTTTGTCGCCGCAAGGGTTGCGATAAGGTCTATGATTCGCAACAGGTTCGGGCGAATTATCAGCCTCAGCTCGGTGGCGGGCGTTATGGGCAACGCTGGCCAGTGCAATTACGCCGCCAGCAAGGCCGGCCTTATTGGCCTGAGCAAATCGCTCGCCCGCGAGGTTGCCAGGAAAAATATTACTGCCAATTGCCTTGCCCCAGGCTTTATCGTTACCGATATGACCGATAAACTCCCAGACCCCGTCAAAGACGGCGCAAAGCAGGTTATCCCGATGCGCAAGTTCGGCACCGTTCAGGATGTAGCCAGGGCCGCCGCCTTCTTTGCCGGAGACGATGCAGGATATATTACTGGACAGGTGCTTTGCGTCGACGGCGGAATGGCAATGTAGTCAAATCCGCCCCCCATAGCTAAAATATCACCCTTAGCGGGCTGCAATCGACCTTTTCCGCATCCAACAACATATTAAAAAAAATAAAAAAATATTTGTAGAAAAAACGTTTAGCAGGTACTATACCTCCCATCATAATAAATCGATTAAATGATTTGTGCTTTTATTGCCGAATGCTTAGGGTAACGTTCTAAAACAAATTCGGATGTCACTAAGGAGGACAAAGAAGTGAGTCCCGAAGATGTTGATGTGCAGGAAATACAGAACAAGGTGGTCGATATAATCAGTGAGCAGATGGGCGTGGACAAGTCCGAAATCACTCGAGACACTTCGTTCATCAACGACCTGAACGCCGACTCGCTGGATACGGTCGAGCTCGTTATGGAATTCGAAGATGAGTTCGACACCAGCATTCCCGATGAAGAGGCTGAGAAAATCCAGACGGTTGGCGCTGCCATCGATTACATAGTCAACGCCATGCATACCAAAACGCAGGAGTAGCAAATAAGTTTCACGATGAGCAGACGCCGAGTAGTTATCACTGGCTTAGGCTGTGTTACTGCCCTGGCCGAGTCCGTCGAGGGGCTGTTTACTGCACTGTGTGAGGGCAAAAGCGGTGTTTCTACGATAGAGTCGTTTGACACCGGCGTATATCCCGTAAGGTTCGGCGGCGAGATAAAGAACTTCGACCCGGCCAGGTACGTTGAGCATCGTCAGAGCAAACGAATGGACCGCTTCACACAGTTCGCCGTTGCCGCGGCAATACAGGCCGTCGATGACAGCGGGCTCGACTTTGAGCAGGAAGACAGCTATCGTCTCGGCACTATCGTAGGCACGGGAATAGGCGGCATCAAGGAAATCGAAGACCAGCACCTCAGGCTCTTGAATAAGGGCCCGCGTCAGGTCTCACCTTTCACCGTTCCCAAGCTGATGAGCAATGCCGCCGCAGGTAATATTGCCATTCGTTACGGTCTTCGCGGTCCGAACATCTGTGTTGTCAGCGCCTGCGCCAGTGCCAGCCACGCTATCGGCGAGGCATTTGCAAACATTATGGCCGGACGAAGTGACATAATGATTACCGGAGGCTCAGAGGCCGCACTTACGCCCATAGGTCTGGCGTCTTTCTGTGCGGCTCGCTCCCTGAGCACTCGCAACGACGACCCCCCTGCCGCTTCGAGGCCTTTTGATAGAGACCGAGACGGTTTCGTACTCAGCGAGGGTGCGGGAATTATCGTTCTCGAAACATACGAGCACGCAAAAAAACGCGGGGCAAAAATCTACGCCGAACTTCTCGGCTATGGTGCGACCGATGACGCACATCACGTCACCGCCCCTATGCCGAAGGGCGCCGGTGCGGCCCAGGCAATGAACTTCGCGCTCATTGACGCGGGTATTCAGCCGGAGCAGGTTGACTACATCAACGCACACGGCACCGCCACCGAGCTGAACGACATCGCCGAAAGTACGGCCGTAAAGAGCGTTTTCGGCGAGCACGCCTACAAGCTTCTCATCAGTTCGACAAAGAGCAGTCTTGGCCATCTGCTCGGCGCCAGCGGCGCGGTCGAGCTTATCGTAACCGTAAAGACCATCAACAAATCTGTTATCCCTCCGACAATAAACCTCGAGAACCAGGACGAACGCTGCGACCTGAAGATGGATTATGTCCCGCTCGAGGCCCGCCAGGCAAAGGTCGATATTGCTATAAGCAATTCCTTTGGCTTTGGCGGCCACAACGCCTGCCTCGTCGTGGGAAAACTCTGACCTCACAACGATTCTGTCATACAAATTATCACGCCAGGTCCGCTCGAATTCG
>JAUWKC010000283.1 GCA_030607345.1 Planctomycetota bacterium
CGGAATGTGCGCCGGGATACTCGTAATAGTGATAGTACATTGCCGTTCGCCAATCCGCCGGGGTTTTTCCTTTCAGCAGCGGACGCAACGACCGGCCCTGCATATCGTCGGGGATATGCGCACCGGCCAAGTCGAGAAACGTCGGGGCAAAATCAAGATTAAGTGCGATATCAGTATTGACGGTTGCAGGTTTAATCTCCTTCGGATAGCGGATTAGCAATGGCATTCGCAGGGAGTGCTCGTACATAAAGCGTTTGTCGAACCAGCCGTGGTCGCCGAGGAAGAAGCCCTGGTCTGAAGTGTATACGACGATAGTGTTGTCGGCCAGGTGCGATTCGTCAAGGTAGTCGAGAAGGCGTCCGACGTTGTCGTCAACCGATGCGATACAGCGAAGATAGTCCTTTATATATCGCTGGTATTTCCAGTTTTTGAGCGCCGGGCCTTTCAAATGCTCGGGGGGGCTGATTTTTGTATCACCGGGGACACGCAGGTGCTCGGCGATGGTCATTTTCTGCTCTGTCGCAGCGGCACACCGCGTCTTGTAGTCGTCGTCGAACGTCTCCGGGGCGGGAATATCAACATCGTCATATAGCCTGGCGTGCTTATCGTCCGGCTGCCAGTTTCTGTGGGGGGCCTTGTGGTGATACATAAGCAGAAAAGGTTTGCCGGCCCTGTCCTTTTTCAGCCAGTCGATGCAAAAGTCCGTTATCAGGTCGGTGACATATCCCCGGTATTGTTTTTTCCGGCCGGCTTCAATGAAGCTCGGGTTGTGGTATTTGCCCTGGCCCGGCAGGACGTTGTAATAATCAAAACCTTCAGGCTCGGACTTGAGGTGCCATTTTCCGATAACGGCAGTGACGTAGCCGGCCTTCTGCAGCAGCTTAGGGAACGTCTGTTGTGTACCATCGAACCGAAGACGATTGTCAATTACTCCGTTGAGATGGCTGTATTTGCCGGTGAGGATTACCGCCCTGCTCGGCGCGCAAATCGAATTGGTGCAGAAGCAGTTATCGAAGCGGACGCCTTGTTGTGCGAGCCGGTCGAGATTCGGCGTTTTGTTTATCCTGCTGCCGTAGCAACCAAGGGCGTGGGCGGCATGGTCATCAGACATAATAAAGATAATGTTCGGTCTGCGGTCCGGAGTTTTCTCAGAAGTGGCGGCATAGGTGGAGCAGAGCAGAGAGGCGGCAGTCAAGCCGGCGGATTTGATGAAATGGCGGCGGTCAAAATAACCCTGCATGGTTGGTCCTCCAGCGACACGATTATTCAGTCGTATCCTTGTGTTTTTTCAGCCACTTTTTTACCCAGTTTTCGGCCTGTTCGGCAGTTTGCAGCGTTCCTTCCAACTGTGCGATGTAGAGCTCCTGGGCGAGCTGGCCGAGGGCGGGGCATGGTACGGCGCCGAGGCGCATCAGCTCTCGGCCGTTGAGCAACGGTCTGGGACGCAGCTCCACGTCGCCGAGCTGTCTTATTCTTCTTCGAAGCTTAATGAGCGGGGCAAGAGCCCGGCGGCTGCGGTCGGTAGCCTTCTGGATGGCCCTCTGGAACTCGTAGAGGTCCCAGAAATAAGGCTCGGCGAGCAGCATCTTCAAAGGACCCAGGGACATCCGGTCGTCGAGGAGCCTGCCGGTGTTGGTGAGCAGGAATTTTACGTGTCTGGTCTGATTTCTGCTGAGTCTGAGAAGACGTATTTTGTCGAGGGCAAAGGCGGCAGTGCAGCCGGCGAAGAAACAGGCTAATGCGAGTGGAAAATCGACCTTTTTCCGGAGCTGCGCCAATACCTTGACGGCGAAATCGGTCTGCTGTGTGGTCAGGCCCGGGAAGATTGCCTGGGCCAGGTGAGTTTCCGTGAGCAGTGCTGCACCGGCGGCGCGGTTGGGGTCGGCAAGAATGCCTTCCAGCTCGGCAGCGATGCGTTCGCCGCTAATAGCGGTTATTTTTTGTGCGTTTTTGCAGACGGCGGATTTTGTACTGCGGTCAACGTCAAATCCGAGCTGCGTGGAGAACCGCACGGCGCGGAGCATGCGGAGATAATCCTCTGCGAAACGGTCGTCGGCGGGGCCGATAGTGCGGACAATCCTTTTTTTCAAATCGGCCCGGCCGTTGACGTAATCGATTACATCCTTTTCGGCGGGGTCATAAAACATTCCATTGATGGTAAAGTCCCTTCTGCGGGCGTCCTCAGCGGGGCCTGTAAACTCGACTTTTGCGGGGTGTCGGCCGTCAAGGTAGCCGGTTTCTGTTCTGAAGGTTGCGACTTCAATTTGTGTGTTGTCGACCAGTACGATTACGACGCCGAATTTTGCGCCGACCTTCAGCGTTCGTTTGAAGAGCGCTATGACGTCGCGTGGCCTGGCATCGGTAGCGACGTCAAAATCCTTTGCGGCCCTGCCGAGGAGCATATCCCGGACGCATCCGCCGGCCAACAACGCCTGAAAGCCGCTGCTGCGCAGTCGTTTTATTACTTTGATAGCAGCCTGTCTATTTGTCATTTTGGGTGAACCGCAACATAGTAACGGCCATTGTGCCCCAGCGTCGTCTTTCGACAGTGCTGAGCCGGCCGTATCGGTCAAGCAATTCGGTAGTATGCCGCGTCCTTACCACAACGAGTGCGTCGGGAGTTATCTGCCCCGAGAGAACTTCGAGCAGCCCGGCAAGGCGCGAATGTGGGCCGACATCGCCCGTCGCGGCGTACGGAGGGTCAACGAAGACCAGGCCATATTTTTCCTGGTCAAAAAGGGGAGCCCCGATTTTGAAGGCATCGGCCTTTATGACTCTTGCGCGGCTGGTGAAGTTTGCCTTTTCAATGTTTTTTCGGAGCACGGCAGCGACATTCGGGTCTTTCTCGACGAGCGTAACAAACCTTGCCCCCCTGCTCAGGGTTTCGAGACCCAGCGAGCCGA
>JAUWKC010000229.1 GCA_030607345.1 Planctomycetota bacterium
AAGCGTCATTACCATATCCGCCAGCACAATGTAGCCGCGGTCTTCTTCTTCCTTGGCCTCAATCTCAATGTCCAGCCCCGTGGGAAGTTCTACCTCCTTCAACTCGAACAGACCGTCCTTGCGCCTGACAAAGTACTGTATCGGCAGCTTCGAGCCAATCTCCAGAGTCGCCGAATCGTGCTCGTACATCATAAGAGCGGGCGAATAGGCCAACGTGATGTTCTCCCGCGGCAGGGCGATCTTACCCGGCCCCTTTATTGGAAACTCCTTCTTATCCCAGAAGCACTTGCCGTCCTTGAATTCCAGCCTCTTCTTGCCTATCTCGAACCAGCCCCGGTTAAACACCGTCACTTTGTCCTTCAACCTCTCCGGCGCCTCGCCGGTGGTCCAAATCTCCTGGTCGGCAAATGTCTTGCTGACAGGGTCGCTCGCAAACCTGAAAATCTGGCACTCAACCCGAATCTTATTCTTGGGCCGGGCCTGGGCCAAAGGTACACAGACCGCCAATATCGCCACGCCCAACACAATCTGCGACCTCTTCATCGCTATATCTCCTTTGGAGTCTTTATTCTAACGGTCAGTTCGCCGGGCAGAAACGTCGCCGCCGGTTCGGTAAAGTCGAATAAATTCCGGTTCGATGCCGACTCCACTATGCTGACCCGTACCGCCGACGTCACTCGCTCAGGTCTTCTGTCCCACACAGACTGCGAGACTACCATCCCTGCTATCCCCGTCGCCAGAGCAAACAATGCCGCCCAGCCCACCGCTACACGCCGGCCCAGAACAGCCGCAAACCATATCCGTTGCATTGTGCTGCCGAATATCCGTCCGCGCAAATCAGCCGAAGGACTTGCCAGCCGCAGCTCCATTAATCGACGCTCAAACTTTTCCATCGTCACGACTCCAATTGCTCTTTTAGTTTCGTCAGCCCGCGACGATACCACGAAGCCACCGTGCCTAATGGCCGTCCACGAACATCCGCTATCTCCTGAAAAGTCAAATCAGCATAAAGATGCTGCACAATCGTCTCCCGCTCGTCCTGAGAAAGTTCCAACAATGCCTTTGCGACCGACTGCCGCCACTGCTTCTGCTGCGCCATCTCCACCGGACCAGGCGAAGAGTCGAATACATAATCAGCCGGCTCTCGGCTTGTCCTGGACCTTCGCCGAAGCTCGTCTATCGCGGCGTTGCGGACGCTTGCAAACATATAAGCCTTCAGATTCTGAGGCATGTGATTAAGCCCGAATCCGCGGCAAAAAGCCTCGTGTATCGCGTCCTCGGCCAGCTCCACGTTTCTTGTTATCCCTAATGCACAGGTAAACAACTGCCGACCGTGCTCGTCATATACCTTTTCCAATTGCCTTCTCAGTTTTCGCATTTGCGAAAATACCCGCACGCCTGGATTTCGCTGCTCTACAGCACGAATTCCTTAATTATGACGGCCCATAGCCTCGGTTTTATGCAGCAATATTCTTCCTGCAACAAATACTTGGTATGCCCCGGCCCAACTTGCCGGGACCCTGGCTCAACCGGCCCAAAACCGGTATCTGCCCCGTTTCTGCTTGTTACACCGTCTCAAACGACTATATGGTATTGCTTTTTGGGAAACTCTGCAAATGTTAACCTGACGGCGATGGTGCCCGCCCACCCAGGCAAAAACCATCTCAGAAGCACGCTGCTGCTGTGCTAATCACTCTGCCGGCTTCAAGACAAATATCTGCTTGTATGACTTCCTGCCGTTCGGGACAATCCTGTTGTATGCAATCGTCCTGCCGTCGTGCGACCACACGGGGCATATCGGCGTATCTTCCGTCCTCGGCGTCATCCGCCTTGCATTGCCAAAAGAAGGGCCTTCTCTGACGCTGCAAACAAAAATACTGTTGTCGCAAACGTAGCAAATCTCCTGGCCGTCCGGATTCCACCGCACGGTACTCTGCACCGACGTCTTCTGATGTGTCGCCTGAACAGGCTCACCGCCCAGGGGCGAGATGAAAAAAACCTGTATAATCCCATCATCATCCTTGGCCAGATAGCTTATCCTGCTGCCGTCGGCTGAAGACCGAACCCAATGCCGCGGCTCAATAACCACGCCGGGATATTTCCGCTGCTCGGTGTATGTAAGCCTCCGCTGCTGCGTACCTCTCGGCGGCATCGGCATCATCACATCGGTCCCCTCCAGCGGCCCGTCATCACCCGCAATGTCAATCCTATCACCAATATCAACAATAAAAACCTCAGTCAGCTCATGGCCGTTCTTGTCACGCACATTTCCCAGAAATGCCCGCGCCCGCTGCCATGTCCCGTCCGGCTTGCGGTAGCCCCTGGTCCCAACCCACGCATCACTAAAAGCCCGGCTGACCTGGTCCGTACCCGCCTGCGGCTCCGGCACAACCTTAACCACCAGCGCCGAAAACCATATCCCGTCGTTGTTCTTACCTTCCGCGTCCTTGTCGACCTTTACCGGCCTGAACCTGGTAGAAACCCCAACCGTCCGCAGATTGACCTTCTCGCCCGTCTTTTCCTCAATCTCCGCCATTATCGCATCGTTATACGTAAAGCCAATCCACCTGCCGTCTGCGCTCCACTCGTGCCGGTGCGTCCCGCCCCGCAGCGCCCCAGGCGTAAAAGGAGCCGTCACGTCACGTGCATCCAAATAAATGCGCTCACCAGGCCGAGACTCATCAATCAGCACACCCGTCCGCCGCCAGTACCAGTAGGGCCGCTCCTTGTTGCAGCTCAAAAGACCGTGCATGCACACAACCTTGTTCTCAGTCGGATGATAGCTTGCAGCACCAACACCCGGCCCGTATATCGTCTGGTTCTCCGTTTCGTACAAAACCACAATCTCGCCCGTCTCGATGTTCACCTTCTCAATATTCGAGTTCGCCCCAATCTCCATCAGCGGCGGCGCCGGCGACTTTTAACGCGTATCATACACCAACCACTTATCGTCCGCCGAAAAGTTGTCGTTGTTATCCAGGTAATGATTCCGCGGCTCAAACGTAACCTGAACCTCCCGCGCATAGTTGCCTGCCGCCGTCAGAGACGAATCGCAACCTGAACCACACGCCGCAATTAGCCCCAAAAAAACCAAAAGAAGCGTTTTTACTTTCATAGAAGCCTCCTGTTGCAAAAACCCAACATCCACCAACGTAACCGCAAAATTATACTTCCTTTCTCGCGGTTTTCCGAACGAAATTTCCGGCCTGCTCACGACCGGCCAGACCTTTTTCGGCGCCGATACGACTAAAATAATCGACAAGACGTTTGAGCAGCTTGCCAATTTTGCATCGCACAGCAAGCGTAGGTGTGGCTGGATTTGTCTCGCATTTGCCCCTGTAAATTGCTATAATCACAATAAGCACCGATTGGAGCAATCAGGCAAATATGTGTCGTATCCAAAGGGAGGGTTGATTTACGGAAAAGGAAGTCCTACTAAGCACTGTACTGTTCCTGCTTGCCACAGTGTCAGCCCCGGCCGACGCTTCGGCTCCGCAGGAATACGTCCCGGGCGAGCTTATAATCAAGTTCAACCCCGCCGCTGCCGATGCGCTCGAAAAGCAGCTTCGAGGCGCAAAAACGCCTGACCGATTGAACCTGTCCCGCTGGCTGGACGAACTCAACGCAAAACACCGCCTGCACAGCATAAAGCCGGTTTTCAAAGACTTCAAACAGAAT
>JAUWKC010000311.1 GCA_030607345.1 Planctomycetota bacterium
ATTAGCTCGGCGACATATCGGCTTTGCATCTGCTGAGAGGTTTCGATATCAGTGTAGCTTATAAGCGGTGCGCTCCAGCCAAGCTTATCAGTTGCAAAAATCTCCCAGACTCCGCGGATTTGGGCCAAGGCTGAATCGGTGCTAATGTCGTCGGCAATTTTGATTTGAAGCTGGTCCGCAACGGGGTAGCGCTCGTCCGGATAGAGCTCCTTCTGCAATTGTTCTATCGGCAGATAGACATAATTCTTATCGAGATAATAAACACCCGTGAAGACAACATCTGCGATTGCAAATTTCAGCGTTCTTCTCTTGACTCGCAGGTTGTCTTTTTCCTCGGTCCCCGATACAGCACCTGTTGTCAGAACCGCGTCATTGCCGAGCATCCTGTCGAGCTCGGAAAAATCATACTCATCAGTCTGTTCGTCAGGCTCGGCGATGACGGCGACTCCGACAAAGCCGCCGATTTTGTCGGGCGCACCTGGTATACTGAAAGAAGGCTCGCCCGGCAGGTTCCTCTGATTACGCAGGGTCTGTTTGAATCCGGTGACTTTCGCTCGCCGGCCCGGTTGTATCCCCCATATCCTGACCGCCCGCACGTTGCCTCTGCCAAGATGCAAAAGGCCCTGCGTCGACAGCGTGGCCGTAGCCGCCTGGACCGCTGCTGTCTTTTCAAGCCGCTCGATAAGCTCGGGGTAGCGGGCGAACCTTACAGCAGGAGCAAGCACGACGTCGCCCATCGCTTCGGTGGCCGATTGTTCGAAAGCACGTATAAAGCCGGTGAAAAGACTGGAAACAATAGTCAGCAAAGAAACAGACAGGGCAACGGCGGCGATGCTCAAGAGCGCAATTTTTCTTTCACGCAGGTACCGAAACCACAAAAACAGTTTCAACATTTCAGGCCCGACAAATTTATCCTTTGGCAGGTTTTAGAAGGGGGAAAAGCACCACGTCCCGAATACTCGACGCGCCGGTGAGAACCATTATCAATCGGTCAATGCCGATGCCCAACCCACCCGCCGGCGGCATTCCATACTTTAGGGCGGTTATAAAATCTTCATCCATCGTAGCCATTGATTCTTCCTGGCCTCGAAGCTGAATTCTGAAATTCTCCTGCTGAACGGCAGGGTCGTTTAGTTCCGTATATGCATTGGCCAGCTCCATACCGGCGACGTACAGTTCAAAACGCTCGGCATATTCGGGTTCATCCTTCTTGCGTTTGGTCAGGGGGCAGAGTCCCGCCGGATAATCCAGCACGAATGTCGGGTCCGCGAGGTTTTTCTCTACCAGGGTCTCGAACAGCTTATCCACGACCACTAAATCGTCCATATCCTTTTGGTCGATGGCAAGTGCGACTGCCTTTTCCCTGACGGCGCCGATGTTGTTAATGCGGCAGCCGCTGTACTTTTCAAAAAGCTCGGCATATCTAACCCGCCGCCACGGCCGGCTAAAGTCGACCGCTGAGTTGTCGAACTCAAGCTGAGTTCCGGGGCAGTGTGTTTCGATGCATAGGGAAATAAGCTCTTCGGCGAGGTCCATCATCAGATTGTAGTCGCCGTAGGCCTGATACAGTTCGAGCATTGTGAATTCCGGGTTGTGCTGCCGGCTGAGGCCCTCGTTACGAAAATTGCGATTTATCTCAAAGACCTTCTCCATTCCCCCGACCAGCAGCCTTTTTAGGAAAAGCTCCGGCGCAATTCTGAGAAACAGGTCCATATCAAGACTGTTGTGGTGAGTTGTGAAGGGCCTGGCCGCCGCTCCGCCGGCTATGGTCTGCATCATGGGGGTCTCGACTTCAAGAAAACCCCGCTGTCGAAGAAACTCGCGAATGGTCGCAATGATGGCGCTGCGTTTCTTGAATCGTTCCATCACTTCAGGGTTGGCCCAGAGGTCCACATATCGGCGCCGATAGCGCAGGTCGACGTCGGCCAGGCCGTGGAACTTCTCAGGCGGCTGGCGGAGGCACTTTGCAAGGAGGCACAAATCGTCAGCCCATATTGTGATTTCACCGGTCCTGGTTTTACCCAATTGGCCGGAGGCTCCGATGATGTCGCCTAATTCGAGAAGCTTTGCGAGCGGCCACTGCTGGTCCAATAGCTTCCTGCTCAGGCCGACCTGGATGGCGCCGCTGGAGTCGCGCAGGGTGATAAAAATAAGCTTGCCGATGTCCCTTAGAAGCACAATTCTGCCGGCGCACTTCGCCCGCTGGGTCTCGTTGTGTTCTTCGAATCCGGCTTTGATATCCACTGCCGCTTCGGCGCCGTCGTATCTTGTGCCGTAAGGGTCCACGCCCAAGTCTTTAATCCGGGCAAGTTTTTGCTCTCTTTGCCGTTCGAATCTTTCTTTTTCTTCCGTGCCCGTCAAACCTGTAAGCCCCCTAAGGCTGCGAAAGCATTGGCTGCTGCGCCGACAACACCGCAGCTTCCTGCTGCAGCTTTTGCGTTTGTTGTTGAATCAGTTTGCTTTTGACGACCAAAAGGCCGACCGCCAA
>JAUWKC010000278.1 GCA_030607345.1 Planctomycetota bacterium
CAAGAGTTGAAGCGCCTGCAAAATCGGCTGCTATCAAGCCGCCCACAGCAGTATCGCGAATACTTCTTCGGCTTGTTTCCGCAAGAGACTCTTCGTGAAATGGTTGATACGGCGGTTTTTACTGAAAGAAGCTGAAGCAAACATCCTGGACATTGTAAGGGCCTGACGGCAAAATGAGAAAGGTAATGATTGTTGCCCCGCATCCCGACGACGCCGAACTGGCAATGGGCGGAACTATTGTAAAGATGCTCGAGGCCGACTGGGAAGTGGTCGTGATTGACCTGACAGACGGTGAGCCAACGCCTTATGGGTCAAAGCAGATAAGACAAAAAGAAACACAAAAAGCAAATCAAATCCTCGGCATAAAGAATCGAATTTGCCTGGAGATGCCGAACCGGTACCTGCAGGCGACGCTGGAGAACCGGCGAAAGCTGGCCGAAGCCATAAGGGTCCGGCAGCCGGATTTGCTGTTTGCACCTGTAGTGCCGGACTATCATCCCGACCACACTGAAGCCGCCAAGCTGATAGCCGGCGCTCGGTTTGAAGCCAGGTTTCATAAGACCAGTATGAAGGGACGGCCTCATTGGGTCGGTCGCCGGTACGATTATTACTCAAGCCAAAGAAGCCAATACAATAAACCATCGTTCATCGTCGATATTACCGATTGCTGGGACAAAAAACTTGCCGCAATCAAAGCTTACGAGAGCCAGACCAGAAATCGCCCGGCTGCAACCGCCGCTTCGATTCTTGAGCAAACTGAAGTTGTCTGCCGCTATTTCGGCCAATGCATCGGCGCCGGTTACGGTGAGCCTTTTGTCGCCGTTGAGCCGATAGGCATACGGAAAGTTGATTTCCTGACCGATATGTGTTAGCGGCAAAGCACCCTTTGAAGCAGCCGGACATTCCGTCAAATCGGTACGCACATCCTTCGGCGGTTCAACTGCGAGCGAGTTTCCATCCAACGCCGCGCACAGACTGTATTATTCGAGGGTGAGTTGGGTCGGCCTCGATGATTTTGCGCAATTTGCTCATATTGACGTCGAATGTTTTGCCTCCTTCACAGGCCGGCGTACAAATCGAATCAGCCCATATCGGCGACTCCTCCAGTTCCTTCCTTGAAATCACACGGTTAGGGTGGTCAATAAAGTATTTCATCAGGTCGACCAAAATGCCCGGCAGTCGTCGCCCGGTCCCGTTGCACCAGACCTCTCTACGCTCAAAATCAATCACTGTTCCGCAAATCCTCACCGTGCTGCCTTGGCGCCAGATTGTCTTGCTGTTGCGAAAACGTACCTGTATGCGCTTCGTCAACACGTTCGCGTCGGCCTGCTCGGCCATTAAGACGTCATTGACACCGCAATCGAAGAGCTGTTCTTCAACTTCTATTCTTATCTTGTCCATTAATACCATTATCAGGGTATCGGCGCTGTTGTTGTGCACAGAGCAGCAGAATTTGAGTATTTCCCCCACCATTGATGCGTAGTCAATAAGTACCAGGCGGTAGTAATGTTCTCTAACGAGTTTCTTCGCCACGGACGCAGTCGATGCCTTGTGCAGCTCGAACCCAATGGATTCGAGACCGCTGTCGAGCCGGCTGCGCGTCGCGCAGTTGCAGTCAACATAAAGTGCAAGTCGCCTGCACATTCCTGGGGTCGACCTTCCCTGTTCGCCGGCGTTAAGATTCCTGCCCTCGCTTTACTGGGCGAACCAAAAGTCTCGGCGAAGAGTTCGTTGACCGACTTCCTGTCAGGGTTCATTGTGAATCCTTTTCACAATTCTACAATGTCTCTGTGTCACCCTGCTCTTCTGTCAAGCTATACTGCGCACAAGCAGTGCCGGAAAGTAAAAGAAGATTAAACGTTTTCTGTGGAGCGTAAGGCACTCGCTTTTTGGATTGTCATCGCAGCTCGCACAAGAAAAAGACTACAACTGAATTTCCCAAATGGTCATCTACCTTTCTTTACCTCGTACAAAGCGAGCCCGCTGCATTGGACAAAAATACAGCTAATAAAGCGGCAGGAGAAGATTTGTTTGCCGGCCTGTGACAGGTGTATGTCACTGCGGCTTCAAAAAAATGACCGAAACTGCCGGGTTATCGGAGCCGCACCACTCTAAGGACGTTTCTCAGCACATGGGTGTCACCCAGCCGGAGTACTGCGTCTGGGTCTGCCTGGCGGCGCCGCTTAATGCCCCGATGCCTGCTGCTCAAAAGACTGCCAGTCCCAGTCTGTCCCAAACAGGCCCGTTGCCAGCCATCTGACCGTACCACCATCAGTATCCAAATCAAAAACACCGAAGTCTATGCACCGCGGAGTCGCTCTGAAATTCGGCCATATCTTATCAAAGCAATTGACCGAGGCCGGTGTGCTGCCTGCTAATACGGCTGCATATTTGTCGGGATTGAGCGGGTTGGGAAAGATTAGAATATAGCCAATGTGTTCGCCGTGATATTCGGTCGCATTAGCTATGACGGACTTTCCATTCATTTCGATGGGCAGCTTGTCCGAGATTTCCGCAAGGACCTTGTTTGTATTGACGTTGCCGAACAGAACAATATTATTTGCTTCGAGGATTTGCTTATTCACCGCTGTGTCGGCGACAATCTTGAAATCCACCCCATCCATCCAGTGCGGGTTTGCAAAAGACTCGGCGCAGCGTTTTGCTGCTTGTACAAGCGAAGGTTCCCTGATGTCCGTGCCATAGACCAGCACGCATGAACTCGTGTATATGTCCCAGAGAGGACCGGAAAGGCCGGGCCGCTTGACAAGCTTAGCTTCAGACCGCTTTCTGACGAAGCAGCCGTTGCTGTCGGCAATCCCCTGAAAGACCACGGCGCCGTTCTCTGTTATTTTGACTTCTCTCGTAAGGTCAATAAAGTTATTGTTCAGCCTGAGTGTATAATTGGAAACATTTCGCGTAGAGACACTTACGTTCTGGCCTTCGATTGCAACGTC
>JAUWKC010000020.1 GCA_030607345.1 Planctomycetota bacterium
AGCCGTTCGGTGTTGTTTTCAATGCCCTTTTGCGACTGTACCTGGGTTTTTTGCAGATTTGCAAACATCTGCCGGGTTCTGACCCCATTGTCCTGGACCGCAGTGAGATTAGACGCGAGATTAGACGTATTAGCTGACAGTCGCTCAGTGTTGTTCTCAATACCCGTCTGTAACTGCACCTGGGCGTCCTGCATCGCTGCGATACTGCCCATCATTTGCTCTATCTGAATTCTAATCTCATCTCGCAGCACACCCTGAGTTTGCCTGACTGCTGCCATATTATTTGCCATTTGCTTGGAGCTCGCTTCAAAACCGTTCTGCAGGACAATCTGGCGTTTCTCTATTGTCGCCATATTGCCGGCTATCTGTTGATTACCACTCTGCACCATCTTCTGCAATTTGAGCTGATTTCGCTTGAGGGCATTCATTTTGCCACAGCCTGCACATTGAAACGCTACTGCCGCGGCTGCTGCGCACAGGGCGGTTGTCACAACAACTTTCTCAAGGCCTGCTCTGTTTTTGCTCTTCATAGTCTACCCCTTCTCATCAAAATACAACCTTTGAACCTGATTAAACGCTTGACGCACTCTGCAACCATTGCCGCTTAGCCAACTTCCCCCAGCCATAAAACTGACGGCCTAAAACCCTCACCTCAATACAGAAGTGCCTTTTCAGTACTGAAAAACAACTTCCTACGTTTTCTTCGGCCATAAAGCACCGATAACTTTACTTTTTATAGGGCGTGGATACAAAGAACTGATGCTCAAAGAACCGCACTAACGCCGAGAAAGCTCACACGCTCCATTCTTTCGAGGCCTTAATGAATTTGTTCTGCACTATCAGGCCAATTGTCGTTGGTATCAGAAGAGCGGCTGTTAAGAACCATCTTCTGTCAAGGACGAGTTCTTTTATCGCGGCGGTTGTCGGCTGATATAGATACAAAAGTGCGAGCAGCCCTATTACTATCAGGCTGCTGCCTCCCAGACTGGAGAAAAGCATAACGGCGATTCTGAAAACGATAAATGAGACCATCCCCCCGGCTATCATGCCGATAAGGGCGCCGGCCCAGATGTATTGCTCGGTAAGCCCGAAGGCATACCACAATGCCGAAGTAAGTACACCTCCGGCTATCGCTCCGAGTACGCTTACCGCATACCGCATCAGGGGAATCGAAAAACCTGCCAGCAGTCCCAGGCCAATGAATCCGCCCCAGAGCTGGCTGTTGTTACCCTGAATCCTGTCTCCTACGACCGCCCCAAGGGTCAGGCCCAGCAGCCCGAAGCTGATTACCACCAAAATCTTGAATACTCGCCACCCGTACATCAGGCATACCGCACCAAACGACACAAACGTAACAGCTTCGAGATAATTGAGCGATGTTACATATTCCCATATCAAGTCAATTGGAACGACTGCTTCTGTCGCCGTGTGGTCCGTCACTTCAGCCGTCTGCGCCAGCACGGTTAGAAAATCCATCCTCTTTCTCCTAATAAATCTGCTTATGGCACTTCATCAGGCCCGAACAGCAGCGGGTTCCCGGAACCACGCGCTCAGCAGGCTATGAAGTCCTCCATTTGCGATGCTTTGGTTCCGATTCTTCTTTGCCGGCGACGGTCTTCTTTTTTCCTGCTTCTTTTCGACTGCCCTTGCACAGCAGCAATTGCTCGACTGCACCGAAAGCAACCATCACCACAAAAACGCCGCCGTAAAACAAGGGCTTGTTGGAAATGGCGGTAATCGGCTGCGTGCCTTTGTACAGCAGGAGCAAAACCATCCCTGCAAAAACAAGCAGAGTTCCCAGAACCGCGCAGCATAAGGCCGACATGAAATTCCACAGGTATATCGTGAGTATTATTGCAACCGCCACAGCCGCTACCATCACGGCCAGGCCCTCGAGGGGCATCGCCCGCAGGCCCTGCCACAATCCGTTGCTTAAATCAATTTCCTTAAGTTCAGCTATGATGAAGAACGCAGACGCCGCCATCATCGCCGCCGCCAGAAGTGCCATGAACACCTTCTCCAGCATCACCGCTATAACCGCCCCGATTGCTGCTGAAACGGCCACAGCCATGGTATTTGTACCCAGTACAATGTAGCCGGCCACACCGCCTGCCACTGCCCCGGCAATTATGGCCAGCAGTTTCCTGAATCCCAGTCCGCCCAGCCAGATAAACAAACCCACTATCACCGAGGCCAGACCCACACCAACCAGCAGCTTGAACGGCAGCTCAGCCGCCCGCTGCTCCAGATTTAGGGCCATGTCAAGCATATAATCATTATCGGCCTTTCAGCACGATTTTCCTTAAATAGTTCAGCAGTGTGCCTTTACAAGGCCCCAAACGCGGTTCGGACCGACAATAGCTTCAATGCATAAGGGCCTTCGGCACGCGAATTAGCCGGCGGAATTTCAGTTGGTCAATATGCGAAGACACTCATGCTTCGAGAGGGCGCGTAATCTGTATCTTACTGTTGGGCTGCCCCCTGGCAAGTCGCCAAAGTAACAGCACGCCGGACGCTGAGTGGGAATTCTGCCGCAAATGTCTCTGGAGGCTGCAAACAGAAAATTCCGCCAAACAGAGCCTGCACCATTGGTGGATTCTTACAAATTCTTCGTGCCAAGATGATTGACAAGACACACCGAGAATTGTTATTGTTTAAGCCGTTGGCAGTATTTGGCGGCGTAGCTCAGTTGGTTAGAGCATGGGATTCATAAGCCCAGGGTCGTTGGTTCGAATCCAACCGCCGCTACTCGTTAGTTGTTAGTGATTAGTTTTTAGTGGTTAAAAAGTGACGAAGAGTCCAAATGCAGGCAGGGCCAAGATTAAAAGTTTCCGTGATTTGGAGATAACGCTAATAACCTAATAAGCTAACGACTAAAAACTAAATGCCCCCATCGTCTAGTGGCTTAGGATATCAGGTTCTCATCCTGGAGACAGGGGTTCGACTCCCCTTGGGGGTATTGGATACGGACTGTTGCGAAAAATGGACACCGAATCGCTTGATAAGAAAGAAGATGAGCGGTTTATGCAAGCCGCTATCCAGGCTGCGAAGATAGCCGAGGACAACGGAGACGTTCCTATCGGGGCGGTTATCGTTTATAAAGACCAAATCATCGCCAAGGCGTATAATCAAAGAGAGCAGCTCCAAGACCCGACAGCCCATGCGGAAATCATCGCCCTTACTCAGGCCGCAGCGTTCCTGGAGAACTGGCATTTGAACGGGTGCACCATTTATGTCACGCTTGAGCCCTGTCCTATGTGTGCCGGGGCGCTGGTTCTGGCCAGGATAGACAGATTGGCCTACGGCTGCGATGACCCCAAGGCCGGGGCCTGTGGCAGCCTGTATAATATTGTGGCAGATGGCCGGCTCAATCACCGCCTTGAAGTTACAAGCGGCCTTCTGGAAGACCAATGCCGAGAGCAGCTACAAGAATTCTTTGCTCGCCGACGCCAAGACAACAGCAACAAAAACAAACCAAGCGACCTTTAGTTATTTGTTTTTCACGACGTCAGTCAACTCAGCGATGCGAAGCTCCAGCCTTTTTATTTCCCGCGTGACCCTATTTCTGTGTATCGTCTGCCAATAGACAATTTTTGCACCCCTTTTATGATACCGAGCCAACTTTGCTGAGTAACGTCCCATGCGGCCTGGCTATCTGAGGTTAATCTAAAAGCGTGCTGCCACAGGCGTTTCTGCCACCGGCTGACGAGCTTTTCCATAGCCTTAGCGTCGTCTTCCTATGGCATCCATTACCAGAAGCTGGTCGATAATCTGTTCTCTTGCCGGCTGCATCTTTGTTATTTTAGTCTTTTTGAGGACCTTAGCGGTTCATTTTATTGTAGAAAAGTGTAGTCATCGCTGTCCAGAATCCAATTGCAAAAACGCTTCTCAATTGATATATACTTGGGAAAAGCTCGAAGGTCCAGGAAAGACCAAGGACCAGGACTAAATACCAGCGACTAATGACTATCAACTAATGATGGAGAGGTGTCGGAGTGGCTTATCGAGCAGCCTTGGAAAGGCTGTGTAGGACTTGTTCCTACCGCGGGTTCGAATCCCGCCCTCTCCGTTTTGTTCGTTTCAAAGCAAGATTGCAAATGTTTGCCGGGATTCGCACACAGAACGGAAGTCCCGGCGTGGTCAATCCGTTTGGCGGAAAAGATTTGCCCGGAATACCTCAGCCTGTATCTTACCCGGCAGCGAGTTCCAGAACGAGCTGCTCGATGGCAATCCGGGCCTTTGTCCGGCCGGTCTTTATCGCGTAATCTATTTCAGCCAGACGCTTGAGCGTATCACCGATTTTCCTGAGAGGCGTCCTCCGCACCTGTAGAAAGAAGCTGTCTTTGCCGCTCCATATTCCAAGTCGCGATGCAACCTCAGCGGGACGCACGCCTTCTTCAAGCAGTACCTTGGCGTTAAACATCTTGCGGAAATGATACGCAAAGGCGCCGACCACGGTGAACTCTGTGTTTTTGTCCTCGGCGAACATGCTTCTGAGCCGGTCCACGGCCTTTCCGGCATTGCCGGCGATAACAGCATCAATCACGGCAAAAGCATTGAAAAACCGATTATGGCCGACGAGAGATTCCACGTGCCCTGCGGTTATGGTCTTTTGGTCGGTCGCAAAGAGAGCAAGCTTGTCGATTTCGCCGTACAGCCGTCCTAACTCGTCACCGGTCAGCTCGATTAGAAGCTCGGCTGCATCCGTGGTGAGCTTTTTAGAGTGGGCATCGCTGGCATACTGGATAAGTCGGTGCGGGAGTTGCCAGGGTTTCGGCTGGACTACGTTGATTAATTTGCCGACTTCGGGCAGCTTCTTTGCCAGCTTGGTCCGGGCATCCCACTTGTTTACCATCAATATCAATATCCCCGTGCCACAGGGATTATCGAAATATTTTTCGAGCAGCGGGCGATTTTCAGAAACGAAATTGTCTGCGTTTTTTACAACGACCACTCGCCTGTCGGTCAAAAATGGAGCCGTTCGCAGCTCGTCCAACACATCGGAGATTACAACTTCAGCCACATCTGCCTTAAAAAGCCCTGTTGCTCTCTGCTGAGGCTCCAGAACTCTGCCGATAAGCTTTTCACACTCGGCGTTAAGAAGGGAAGCTTCTTTACCCGCGATTACGAAAATGGGTTCGCATTTTTCGCTTCCTTCGCCGACTGCGGTGTGAGTCGATTTTCGGTTTTTCTTTGCTTTAGTCTCAGGCATCATTGCTCGTCCGGTGACGATGTCCCGTGTCCTTGCGCCGGTCCGGAACACTTTAGTCGCTTTGGTTTTCAGGTTCAGACGTGCCAGGCCGGCCGGGGTCGCTCTCGTTCGGCGAATTATTCGCGACTTCGCTAACTATTTTTTCGGCCGCAACCAGTTTGTCGCCGGCCTTGAGCTTGATTAAGCGAACCCCCTGCGTATTCCTGCCGATTGAGCGAATCTGCTCCAGCCCGGTGCGAATTATTATTCCATTGGCGGTTATCATCATCAACTCGTTGGCGTCCTGAACAGCCTTGAGGGCCACAACCTTACCGTTTCGCTCTGTCGTCTTTATGTTTATCAGGCCTATTCCACCTCGGCTTTGCGACCGGTAATCGTCGAGGCTCGTCCGCTTGCCGTAGCCGTTTTCACAAACTGTAAGCAGAGAGGCGTTTTCCTCGGCGACTATCATATCGACCACGGTGTCTCCGGAACGAAGCTTTATGCCTTTAACTCCCCGTGACACTCGGCCCATCGAACGAGCCTGTTTTTCCTCGAACCGTATCGCCATACCGTCTCGCGTGCCGAGTATGATATGATTGCTGCCCGTTGTCAGTGCGACACCAATCACGTCGTCATTAGGGTCAAGCTTTATGGCCGTGACACCGGTTTTTCTGGGGTTGCTGTACGCGCTGAGCCTGGTCTTTTTGACAAGGCCGTTTCTTGTTGCCATGACAAGCTGACGCCGTGTGCTCTTGGGCTCGTCCTGGTCCCCATCGAATCTGCGGACATTTATTATCGACGCCACGGTCTGGTTGCCCAGATTCAAAAGATTAACGATATTTCTGCCTTTGCTCTGCCTGGACATACTTGGCACGTCATAGACTTTCAGCCAGTAGCACCGCCCCCGGTTGGTGAAAATCAGCAGATAATCGTGCGTAGAAGCGGTGAAAAGATGCTCGATAAAATCTCCCTCCTTAGTGTCCGAGCCGATAATACCTCGGCCGCCCCTGCCCTGCCTGCGATATACGTCAAGGGGCATCCTTTTTACGTATCCGCCGTGGCTCACCGTAACAATGACCTCTTCCTCGGCAATCAGGTCCTCGATATCAAAATCCTCCACCTTCGCGGCAATCCGGGTCCGCCTTTTGTCGCCGTATTTCTCCTTAATTTCGTAGATGTCCTCGCGAATAATATCCAGCAGGACTTCTTCGTTACCCAGTATTGCCTCGTAACCTTCTATTTGTTCCACCAGGCTGGTGTATTCGGCGGCGAGTTTTTTCATCTCCAGCCCGGTAAGCCGCTGCAACTGCATGGTCAGGATGGCATCTGCCTGCGGCCCGCTGAGGAACTGGTCTGATTTGCTTTTTGCCTCTACAAAAGCCTCCGGCAGAATCTCCCGCAGTGTTGCGCTCTCAGCCAACCGAAGTGGTTTCTTCATCAAATTCAGCTTCGCCGTCGGCGCATCGGCGGATTGTCTTATCAGCTCAATAATTTCGCCTATGTCGCTCACCGCCAGCAGAAGACCTTCGAGAATGTGGGTCCTGTTTCTGCATCTTTTCAGAAGGAACACAGTCCGCCTGCGGACCACAATCCTGCGGTGGTTCACGAAGCAATTGAGCAACTGCTTTATATTGAGGGTTTCGGGCCTGTTATCGACCAGCGCGATATTGGCGATTGCGAATGTATTTTGCAGCAGTGTGTAACGGAACAGTTTATTCAGGGCAATTTTCGGCTCGGCTTCCTTCTTCAAGTCGACCACAATGCGCAGCCCGCGGCGGTCCGATTCATCCCGAACATCGGCGATTTCCGCTATTGTGCCGTTGCGGACACAATCGGCAATCTTCGAGACGATTGTGGTCTTGACGACCATATAGGGGATTTCGGTTATAACAATGCGCGTTCTGCCCTTTTTGGTCGTCTCAATGTCCGTTTTGGCACGTATCGTCAAATGCCCCTTGCCGGTGGTATACGCCTCGGCAATGCCTTTTTTGCCGCAAATCATGCCGCCGGTGGGAAAATCGGGGCCGGGCAGGACTTTCATAATATCCTTGAACCCGCAATTCGGGTCATTAATCGCAAGCAGCAAGGCATCACAAATCTCGGAGATATTGTGCGGCGGAATGTTGGTGGCCATCCCCACGGCGATTCCCGTTGAGCCGTTGACGAGCAAACTCGGAAACTTCGACGGCAGCACCGTCGGCTCCTGCCGGGTCTCATCGTAGTTCGGCACAAAATCAACCGTATCGTGCTTGATATCCTCGAGCATATCAACAGCCGGCTGAGCCATTCTTGCCTCGGTATATCTCATCGCGGCAGGGGGGTCCCCGTCGATGCTGCCGAAGTTGCCCTGCGCATCGATAAGGGGATACCGCATATTCCAGTTCTGACCCATTCGGACCAGCGTCGGATAAACCACCTGCTCGCCGTGCGGGTGGTAGTTTCCGCTCGTATCGCCGGCTATTTTGGCGCACTTGCGGTGCCGGCTTCGCGGGCCCAGATTCAAATCATTCATTGCCATCAGCACCCGTCGTTGAGAGGGTTTCAGCCCGTCACGAACATCCGGCAAAGCACGCGATACTATTACGCTCATAGCGTAATTAAGATATGAATGCTTGAGCTCGTCGAGGATTTGCAAGTCCTCGAAGTGCTCCTCAATCTGCTTGGTTTTTCCCATAGAATCCTATTGTCCTTAACCTGAATTCAACAGGCCGTATAATACTGGCAGAAGCTGGAAATGTCAACAAGAGCATCCTGTCCGCAGCAATTCCGAAACAGTTGCAAAAACTCAATACTTGTGGTAAACAAGACAGGCTGCAAGGACCGAGCGACAAGAACAATTACGCAAAGCAGAGACGCAAGAAAGAAGAATCGGGCAGCAGTCAATCTTAATCCGGGACAAACCCCATGGCGGTACAGTTTATACTCGGCAGAAGCGGCACGGGCAAGACCAGCTACTGCATCGAAGCCGTTGTAAATGCGCTGCTGGCCGGCGGCAGAGAACCGCTTATTCTGCTGGTTCCGGAGCAGGCCACGTATCAGGCAGAAAACGCCATTCTCGCCGACAGCAGAGTCTCCGGCTACACCAGCGGCACACCTTTTTATGATGAAACCGCCGCTCGATGGCAGCCGAGCCTGAATGTGCTGTCGTTTGCCCGGCTGCAGTTTCTGCTCCTCGGCAAGAGCACAGCCCTGCCGGAGATTTCACGCATCGGTCGCCAAATGATAATCCATAAGCTGCTGCGCGATAATGTTGGCAAGTTAAAGGCTTTCTACTCAGCGGCCGCGTCACCGGGGCTTGCTCAGCAAATGGCTGTGACCATAAGCGAGCTGCACCAGTACGCTAAAACACCCGATGAGATCGACAGACTTTTGACCGAACTGAGCAAGGATGAACACAATAGCCTGGCGGCGATGAAGTTTGTCGACATTGCACTGATTTTCAAGGAATACCTAAAATCCATCGAAGAAAAGTTCACCGACCCTGATGTGCAGTTAAACCAATGCCGCCGGGCGGTGGCCGCGGCAGAGCTTGTAAAAGGGGCAAGGCTGTGGGTCGATGGCTTTGCAGGCTTTACTGCCGCCGAGCTTGCAATTCTGGCTGAGCTTCTGAAAAACGTTGCAGAAGCTCAAATCGCGATGTGTCTGGACCCGGCCAGGCTGGATTTGAAAAACCCCGACCCGAGCGGAAGCTTGCAAACCGAGCTTTTCAGTAGCACGGCAAAAACGTACGCTGAGCTTCTTGAAATAACGAGAAAGTGCAGGCTCAAAGCGGCAGAGCCGGTAATCCTTGAAAAGCCGCTGAGGTTCTCGAACTGTCCCGAGCTTGCACATATTGAACGCAGCATCTTCCAGGCCAGGTCGTCGAAGATGCCGGCGGCGAACCATGTTCGAATTGTATCGGCTGCAAACGCCCGCGCTGAAGTAAGATTCCTCGCAAGACAAATACGCCGGTTGGTCGGCGACGGCAACTGCCGCTACCGTGACATTGCCGTTATCACCTCGAACGTCGAGCACTATCAGCATTACATAACGGCATATTTCGATGACTACGATATACCCTTTTTCATTGACAGGCGAAAACTGCTGAACCAGCACGGCGTCGTTGAACTAATCTGTTCAGCCCTGCAGGTTGTCACAGGTGGTTTTTCCGGCGCCGATATCTTCTCCTGCCTTAAGACCGACCTGGTCGGCGTTGAACGCCGCGAAGTTGACCTGCTTGAGAATTATTGCCTTGCCTTTGGTATAGGTGCAGACGACTGGCAAAGCAATGACGACTGGCATTTCGCAGGCAGAAGCGACGAGGACTTCGACCAAAAGCAGGTAAATCAAATCCGGCACAAGGCAAGTAAACCTTTGCTGGAGCTCCGGGACAGGCTTTCAAATGGCGATGGTTCTCCAAAGACAACAGGTCCTGTTCAGTTCACACAGATTGTCTTTGATTTTCTTGAGGGCTTGAAGGTCCGTGAAAAACTGGGCCGGTGGATTGAGCAGGCAACCAAAACGTCCAACTACTCAGCCGCCGACGAGCATCGCCAGTTCTACAATAAGCTCGTAAGCATCTTTGACGAACTTGCCGAGGTCTTCACTGACCAGAAACTCACCTGCAAAGACTACCTTGCGATTCTTAAGTCGTCTTTCTCGCAGTTGACGCTGGCATTTATCCCCCCAAGCCTGGACCAGGTGCTTGTGGGCTCCATCGAGCGAAGCAGACACCCCAATTTAAAGGCGGTGTTTCTGATAGGCGCAACACAAAGTCAATTTCCAACGCCTTTGACTCTGTCAGGCGTACTAACCGATGATGACCGCCGGGCCGCCGGCTCTGCCGATTTTTCGCTGGCGGCAACCTCGGTTCAAAAGCTTATAGAGCGACAATATCTCGCTTATATCGCGTTCACCCGACCATCGGAGTTCCTGTGGATAACCTGTCCCTTGCTAAACGACAAGGGCAGCCCGGAGATGCGCTCACAGTTTATAGACGACCTGGCATCGCTCTTTGACGACATCACCGAAGAGTCCGCCCCGGCCCGGCAGACATCGGTCGAATCTATTAGCAGCGAGGCGCAGCTTGCCGAGTTTCTCTGCAGCCGGCTGGGCAGAGACGCAGCAGGTGATACTGCCGGCGCTTCGCGCGAACAGCTCGATATGCTGCTCGACGATATATGTTCCGACGAGCGGCTTGCTGAAGTCGGCTCAAACGTGATATCGGCGACCAGTTACGAAAATACCGCACAGCTCGACAGCGATGTCGTCGAAACGCTTTTTCCCAAAAGACTCAACAGCTCGGCGACCAGGCTCGGCGCCTTTGCAGCGTGTCCATATCAGTACTTCGCCGGCTATGTCCTGGATCTCAAAGAACGCAGAGAGTTCAAATTCGAGCCCCTTGACGTCGGTATTTTCTATCATCAGGTTCTGGACAAGCTCGCCAGGCAGCTCAAGGCCGAGAAAAAGGATTTTGCATCGATTGCAGACGATGGCCTGTTGGGACTCCTGCGAGCGATACTCCGGGAGCTTAGGCAAAGCGACTCATTCATCTCGAACTTTGTGCGCCATTCGCCCCACAATGCCTACATCATAGATTCAGCCGGAGAGGCCCTTGAGGATTGCGTCCTGGCTATAGCCAAAATGGTGCGGGCAGGGAGTTTCAGACCTGTGCTTTCCGAAGTCACTTTTGGCAGGGCCGAAGGAAGAACCCCCGTCCTTGGCCACTACGAGGTTCACCTTGCCGACGGTTGCATACTGTCGCTTGGTGGAAAAATCGACCGGCTCGATATAGC
>JAUWKC010000098.1 GCA_030607345.1 Planctomycetota bacterium
AGGGCGTCGCTATTGACCGGCAGGTATCCTGACCTGGTCGGCGTGCCGGGAGTCATCCGCACGCATCTAAGAAACAACTGGGGCTATCTTGCTCCGCAAGCGGTTCTACTGCCGAAGCTGCTCAAGCGGGCCGGCTATCATACTGCTATTGTGGGCAAATGGCACCTCGGCCTGGAGTCACCGAACATCCCCAATGTCCGAGGCTTCGACCTTTTCCACGGCTATCTCGGTGACATGATGGACGACTACTACAACCATAGACGTCACGGCATAAACTACATGCGGCTAAACAACAAAGAAATCGACCCCAAAGGCCACGCCACCGATCTATTTTCGCAGTGGGCGGTAGACTACATCAAAGAGCGTTCCAGGTCGAAGCAGCCTTTCTTTCTGTATCTGGCTTATAATGCGCCACACACCCCGATCCAGCCGCCGAAGGAATGGTGCGAAAAGGTGAAAGAACGGGAAAAGAATATCAGTGACAAACGAGCCAAGCTCGTCGCCCTGATTGAGCACATGGATGATGGTATCGGGAAGGTGCTGGAGGCGCTGAAGCAGTCTGGTGCGAAGGAGAATACACTTATCATCTTTACATCTGATAACGGCGGGCAGTTGAACGTCGGAGCCAACAATGGCCCGCTGCGAGCCGGAAAGCAGGATATGTATGAGGGAGGTATTCGTGTGCCGATGTGCGCGGTGTGGCCGTCAAAGATAAAAGCCGGCTCATACGGCGACCGTGTCGCCTTAACTATGGACTTGTTCCCGACGATTTGTGAGGCGGCGGGTACGGCGGTGGATTATGAGATTGACGGCCACAGCATCCTGCCGGCATTGCTCGGTAAAAGCCAGCCTGCCGAAGACCGTTTTCTCTTCTGGGTGCGTCGCGAAGGCGGTCGTTATGGTGGCCGGGCCTATTATGCCGTGCGCTACGGCGACTTTAAACTCGTGCAGAACAGCCCGTTCGAGCCGCTGCAGCTTTACAACCTCAAGGATGACCCGAAGGAACAAAATCCGCTGGACAGAAAGCATCCAATGTATAACAAACTTTTCACCGCCCTGCGCAACCACATCATCGAAGCCGGTGCCGTGCCCTGGGAGAAATACCCCGTAAAACTGAGTAGTTAATCTAAAATTCAAGAGGTAGTGGTAAAAATGAAGAAGAGAAAAGACATATTGAGTAGCTTGTTATTTATGGTTCTGTTGTACTCGGTTGTTTCAACTGCTTCGGCGGATACAGTCCTGCTCGAGGCAGAGAGTTTTGAGGACCCTGGCGGCTGGGTCATTGACCAGCAGTTCATGGACCAGATGGGCTCGCCTTATCTGTTGGCCCACGGTTTGGGGGAGCCGGTAAATGACGCTGTCACAAAAGTTCGGTTTCCTTCAACCGGAAAATATCGCATCTGGGTGCGCACTCGCGATTGGGTTGCTCCGTGGAAAGCTCCCGGCGCACCGGGCAGGTTCCAGTTGCTCATCGACGGCAAACCACTCAAAACCGTCTTCGGTACTACAAGGGCCGACTGGCACTGGCAGGATGGCGGAACGGTAGAGATAACGAAAAAGCAAGCTAAAATCGCGCTGCACGATTTGACCGGCTTCGAAGGAAGATGCGATGCTGTCGTTTTCTCAACCGATACGAACTTCACACCGCCCAAAAAAGGTGAAAGTCTAAACAGGTTTCGACGAAAATTACTTGGCTTGCCCGATGCTCCCGAAGATGCAGGCCGATACGATTTGGTTGTGGTCGGCGGCGGCATTGCGGGCACCTGTACTGCTGTTTCGTCGGCCAGACTCGGGCTCCAGGTAGCGCTGATACAAAACCGGCCTGTACTCGGCGGCAACAACAGCTCGGAAGTCCGCGTCCATTTAGGAGGCAAGATAAACCTTCCACCTTATCCTGCGCTGGGCAACGTCGTCAAGGAGCTCGATTCGGGAAAGCGCGGAAATGCGCAACCTGCTTCAAACTACGATGACAAAAAGAAGCTGCGTGTTGTGCAGGCCGAGAAGAATATTCACCTGTTTCTAAATACGCACGCCTATAAGGTTGAGAAAAAAGGTAACCGAATCACCAACATCTTTGCCAAAAATATAATAACAGGTAAGGAGCTGCGATTTGCTGCCCCCTTGTTTGCCGACTGCACCGGCGATGGTACTATAGGATTCCTTGCCGGCGCCGATTATCGTATGGGACGTGAGGGACGTGCCCGGACCGCAGAGTCACTGGCGCCCAAAGAGCCCGACAAAATGACAATGGGCGCCTCGGTGCAATGGTACACTGAAAAAACCGACGAATTCTCCGCCTTTCCGGATTGCCCCTGGGCCCTGCAGTTCAACGAAGAAAGCTGCCAGCGCTTAACCAGGGGAGATTGGGACTGGGAAACCGGTCTCAACCGCGATCAGATAACCGAATTTGAGTCCATTCGTGACCATGCCCTTCGCGCCGTCTATGGCAACTGGGCGTTTCTGAAGAGTTCCAGCCGCGATAAGGTCAAATACGAAAAACTCAAACTTTCCTGGGTCGCCTATATCGCCGGCAAGCGCGAATCCCGCCGCTTGCTCGGCGATGTCATATTGCAGCAGCAGGACATCCAGCAGAAAAAAGAATTTCCCGATGCCTTTGTCACGACTACCTGGACAATCGACCTTCACTATCCCGCCCCGGAGAACACCAAACACTTCCCCGGCCGGGAATTCAGAACGATCGCCAAACATGCCCGCATCGACCCGTATCCGGGCCCTTTCCGCTGCTTCTATTCGCGCAATATCAACAACCTGATGATGGCGGGGCGCTGCATCAGCGTTACTCACGTAGCATTAGGTACTGTCCGTGTGATGCGGACGTGCGGCATGATGGGTGAAGTAGTGGGCATGGCCGCTTCGCTGTGCGCCAAGCACAAAACCGATCCTCGTGGCGTCTATCAGCGGCACCTGGCCGAGCTCAAAGAATTGGCTAAACGCGGTGTTGGTAAGTCGGATCTGGCAGATGACAATGCGTTCGTACAGGCGATGGAGAATGGCAAGCTTGCCAATGAAGGATTTATACGGTGCCGAAATTTTGTCAAAGGCTGGCTCAAGCATGCCGACCCTGCGACCGGCTTAATCCCAAGGAACCTCAACAGAAACAAGGACATTTGGAATGCCCAGGACAGCGCCGCCGACAACTATCCCTTTATGGTGCTCACTGCGGCCATTACAGACCGCCCCATGTTCAATGGTCGAATGCTCGATATGCTTCGCACTGAGACCAAACTTACATCCCGCATCGGGAACCTGCCGGACACGTACTCATTTCCCAAAAAGAATTTTCAGTCCGCACAGCCTGATATAGGCCGCATCATCTTCGGCTCATCCGAATATATCAAAGACGGCCTGCTGCCGCTTACCGAGTGGCTGGGCCCAAGTCCCTGGTGCGACCGTATGATCGGCATTCTTGATGATATATGGAAGCACGCCCCTGTCGAAACAAAATATGGCAAAATCCCGTCAACCAGCCAGGAAATCAACGGCGAGATGCTCCAGACCCTTTCCCGCATCTACTGGATGACTGGCGACAAAAAATACCTCGACTGGGCCATTCGCCTCGGCGACTACTACCTCCTTGGCGACCACCACCCTACCCGTGTAGTTTCCCCGGCGAAGGGGCAGTGGCTCCTGCTTGAACTGACCGAACCGCAGCAAATCGCCCGCGCCGAAATCGCCTGGATCTACGGTGACCGGCGAAGTTACGTTTTCAACATCGAGACCTCCGGCGATAAGCAGACCTGGAAGAAGATCTTCGACGGCAAGTCAAGCGGCAAGTCGGCGGCCATGGAATCATACGGCCTGCCTGAGACTTCGGGCCGCTATGCCCGCATCAATGGCTTCGGTAACAACGAGAACGACTGGACCAACATCGCCGAGATTGCCCTCTATGGAGCGGCAGATGAGAAGCTGAAGGTCAAATCCGCAACAGCCAGCGGTCACCAGGTCCCGAACAAGCCGGCCAACACCTTCGATGGTGATATGGGCACAAGATGGTCCGTTGGCGGGGCGGGTGCCAGCGGACCGAGGCTGCGACTCGATGACCACGGCTGCGAAATTGTCTCTGGCCTGTGTGAGATCTACGCCGCCGTCAATTTTGTCGCCCCTGATAAGAAGCACGCATATGAAAAACCAATCCACGAGATGCTCGACCGAATCCTCGAAGTGGGCCGCGACGGGCATGGTCTGTTCTACAACTGGGTCGATACCGCCACCGGTGCCCATGACAACGGTAGAACCGATAACTGGGGCTACAACCTGAACGGTGTCTACACCGTTTATCTAATCGACAAAACCGAGGCCTATCGTCAGGCCGTACGATATGCCCTCGGCAACCTCACTCAATACTATAGCGACTACAAATGGGAAGGTGGTGGTGCCGATGGCTACGCCGATTCCATCGAAGGCGCCATCAACCTCTACAACCGCGAAACAATACGCTCAGCCGAAGAATGGCTGGATTATTCAACAAGGCTGATGTGGAAAATTCAAAAACCGGATGGCATCGTCGAGGGCTGGCATGGGGATGGCAACTTCGCAAGAACTACCATAATGTATTGCCTGTGGAAAACCAGGGGTCTGACTATCAGACCTTGGCGCGAGGATGTGGTTTTTGGTGCTGTTCAGGATGGCAATGTTCTCAAAATAAGTATCCGTGCCGAAAAGAATTGGGAGGGGAAAATCCTGTTCGATGTGCCGCGTCATAAAACCATTATGAAGATGCCTCTCGACTGGCCCCGCCTCAATCAGTTTCCCGAATGGTTCACCGTCGAAGCAGGCAAATCATATGTCGGTCACGACCTGACGTCCAATTCCAGCCAAACACTTACGGGCAAACAATTGCATGAAGGTATAGCCATACACTTAAAGGCCGGCACCGAACGGCGCATGCTGGTGAAATAACCTCAAGAAAGAGCATAATAGCAAAAGTTTATTTATACACTTGTTGCAAGCAGCATTCAAAACCAGGGGGTTTAATAATGACAAAATCAACTATGTGCAGTTCAGCAGGAACCTGCAATATCGAAAGAGCAGCTAACATTTACGAGAGTTTACGCCGTACTCGACCGGGCACAAAGCGGGACCTTAAAAATTACGTCAAAGTCTTTCTGGGTATCGATGTCCCGGACAAAAGAATCTGCCCCGAACATCATAGGCCGATGGATTATCTCTGGCACACTTTCGCTGCGGACTTCGCTGCCGAAGCAAAAGCAAACGCCGATGCAATTGTCTGGGCCAACCGTGCCGGCGGCAAGACTGAATTGGCTGCGGTCGCGACGCTTTTGGATTGTGTCTTTAAGCCGAACTGCCGGGGCAGGATTCTTGGCGGCTCAGGTGAGCAGTCCGGCAGGATGTATCAATACCTTACCGCTTTTTTATGGAACGGCTTCGAAAAGTTTCTGGCAGGCCCGGCCCTCAAAGCAAAATGCCGTTTTGTCAACGGCTCGTCCGTCGAAGTGCTCACCCAATCGGCGACAAGTGTTCGCGGCCAGCACATTCACAAACTTCGCTGTGATGAGGTCGAGCTTTTCGACGAGGATGTTTTTGCAGCCGCAAAGTTCACCACCCAAAGCACAGAAAATCTTGTGGCTGCTATGGAGCTAATCAGCACAATGCACAGACCGTATGGCTTGATGCAAAAAGTTGTTTCCGATGCAGATTGCTTTGGCACCCCGGTTTTCAAATGGTGCATGTTGGAAGTGATTGAAAAATGCATCGATAGGAGCTGCTCGCAGTGCCCCTTGATGGAAGACTGCCGGGGAAAAGCAAAAGTTGCCGAAGGTTATCTGAAAATTGACGATTGTATAACGCAGATGCGCCGGGCCAGCAGGGCAGGCTTCGAGGCTGAGATGCTTTGCAGAAGGCCTTCACTGGAGAATGTGGTCTTTAGCGAGTTCGACCCATACAGGCACGTCCAGCCTCTCGATTATGACAAGAACCTGCCTCTCTACCGCGCCCTTGATTTTGGTTTTGT
The DNA here is from genome assembly GCA_030607345.1 of Planctomycetota bacterium. The sequence continues at coordinate 5,993 of JAUWKC010000098.1, forward strand.
AAATCCTTTTGTATGTTTGTGGATTCAGGTCGACAGTGCTGGTGTTGTGCGGGTCATAGATGAGTATGTTCGAAGCCGCGCGACTATTGACGTGCACGTTGGCGAGATTAAGAGCCGCACGCCCGGCGGTGAAAGTTCGGTGGCTGCGACTTTTTGTGACCCCGCCGGTGCCGGCGTAAATGATGTTACAGGCACAAGTGCCGTTCGGGAGTTGAGGGCGATGGGAATAAAAGCCCGATACCGGCGAAGCGGCATCCTGCAGGGTATTGAGCTTATCCGGAGGGCGGTTCGGGCCGGAGACGGCAAAAGCCGGTTTATAATCTCACACAGGTGTCAGCGGCTGATAGAGGCGATGCGGTGCTATCATTATCCCGAATCCGGCAGTGCTGCCGCCGGCGAACTGCCCCTAAAAGACGGCGTCTACGACCACCCAATAGACGCTTTGCGATATTTCTTCGTCAACCACACACGAACCACAAAAACCACCACCAGACGCTATTAAATTGTGCGAAGATGAATCTGTTGTCCGGTTTATAATCGGCTGGTTTTCTTTGACTTCTCACCGCCACTGTTATAAACTGTGTAAAGTTACAGCTTTTTAAGGCGGCCAAAAACGATGAATTACCAGTTCGACAAAGAGCACATATCTCAGCAC
>JAUWKC010000140.1 GCA_030607345.1 Planctomycetota bacterium
ATCGACCTTCCGGGAACGCCACGATCCAGGCCGTTTGTGACCGACTGGACCGGCGACGGCTATTGGGATGTTTTAGTCGGCGCTGGCGATGGAAAGGTTCACTTGTACGAGGGTATACCCGAGCCGGCAACGATTTTCCTGATTGGCCTTGGTGCGCTGGTACTGCTGCGGAAGCGAAGGGTTTAGATAAGAAGCGGTTGAATTCGTCCTTGTCACAGGTTCGACTGACACCAAGTGTCTTTGTAGATGAACAGCGGTGGTTCTGTTTGTTGTCCGCAATGGAGGGTTTCTTCCGAATCACAACGCTCGCTTTTCTCTGTCGGGTTCTTGTCGCTTCGGCTGTTGCGGAGATGCGATTTTTGAGACAGGTATCCGGGCGTGTGAGCGGGTTTTTTAAGCCTCGGGGGTTTGCGTGATTTTCCTGGTCAACTCGTTTAGCAGGGCGTGCATCTTGGCATCTGTGCTTTCGGCGTCGCCTATCTTGCTGCAGGCGTGCATAACGGTTGTATGGTCGCGTCCGCCCAGGTGGCCACCAATTTCTTCGAGGCTGTGTTTTGTCAAATTCCTGGCCAGGTACATGCAGATTTGCCGTGGTTCGGTGATGCTTTGACTGCGTTTTTTGCTCTGCAGGTCGGCCAGACGGACATCAAAATGGCTGGTCACTACTTCGATAATGTCGGTTATGCTTATATGCCTCGGTGTCAATCTATCCTGGTCATCAAGGGCTCTCTGGGCAAGTTCGAGTGTTATTTGTTTGCCCGTTGTTGTCGCCATCGCATACAGACTGGTCAGTGCTCCCTCGAGTTCCCTTATATTTGCCCGGACTTTTCGAGCGACGTATCCGGCTATTTCATCGGAGATGTTCAGTCCCCTCGAATGGGCCTTTTTCTGTACGATTGCGACCCTGGTTTCGTAGCTTGGCGGGTCTATTCGGGCGACGAGGCCCCAGTTAAACCTGCTTATGAGGCGTTCCTCAAGAGAGGGTATCTTTCCCGGCGGGCTGTCGGCGCTCAGAATTATCTGTTTGCCGTTGTTATAGAGGGCGTTGAAGGTATGAAAGAACTCCTCCTGGCTTTGCTCGCGTTCTCTGAGGAACTGGACGTCGTCGATGACGAGGACATCTGCGGTGCGAAACTGGCTTTGAAAGCCGGCCAGGTTGCCCTCTTCAATGGCCCTGATGAATTTGTTGACGAAACCTTCGCAGCTTAAGAACTGTATCGCCGCGTTTTGGAACCTCCGCTTGGCGCCGTAGCAGACGGCGTGCAGCAGGTGTGTTTTGCCGAGCCCGGAGTTGCCGTAAAGAAAAAGCGGGTTGTAAGTGTTGCCCAGTGAGTGGCTCACCGCAATGCAGCTTGCATGAGCGAGGCGATTACTTGGTCCGACCACGAAATTCTCGAAGGTGTAGTCAGGGTGAAGCCTGAGCTCAGCGATAGCGTGGTCGAGCTTGCGGGTGGTTTTTCTGTAGGGGTGTACACGAAAATCCACGCTGACGAGGTGCCCGGTTACTTGCTGGGCGGCGCGTGTAAAACCGGCTTTGCAGTATTCACGGAGAAACCGGACCGCGGCCTCGTCCGGGCAGCCTATACGCAGCGAGCCTGCTTCGAAGTGCACAACTTTCAAGTCATCAAACCACTTGCGGGCATTGGCCGGTTCAACTACCTTTGCGCGTTCAACAATATCGGTGAAAATGTTCTCTGTGTCCTGGGCTGTCAAGCTACTGTCCCCTGTGAATCATTGCAGAATATAAACATTACCCATATTACCACTTCTTGCCGGGGTCTCCCCTCCAATGGCGAAACACAGGCTGCTCCGATACTCGCTGCACAATGGAGAGCCCCACAGGTAATGATACTGTAACGGCACCGGCTCGGATTGTCAAATGAAAATCCTATACTTGCTGCAAAAAGCAAAAAAATATGAGGATTTCTGCCCGACTGAGGACTGTTTCAGGCGGTTCAACGTTATTGTGTTTGGGATAAGGTTGGACAAGCTTGAAATTTCTGGTAAGTTTTGAGATAATAGGGTCAGGTATTTTTGCTGCTGGAGAACTATGGGGATTTTTACAAAGACAGCCGAGTATTTCAAGGACCGACTGGGTAAGACGCGCAGCAGAATCAGTTCCTCGTTCTCATCGGTTTTGAGTCTGGGAAGAACTGTTGACGAAGCTCTGCTCGATGAGCTGGAAGAGACGCTCATAAGCGATGATATCGGCGTGGAGACCACCGAGAAACTCATATCCGACCTGCGCACCGCTTACCGCGGCAGGCAGATTGCAACCACAGACGACATTATTCCCTTCCTGAAGGAACACATAAAGAATTATTGGCCTGAGCGGGACCGACAATTACGCATTGTGGACAATCGCCCGACGGTAATCCTGGTGGCCGGCGTCAACGGTTCGGGCAAGACCACGAGCATAGCGAAGCTGGCATACGTCTTAAGCAAGGCCGACAAGAAGGTAATTGTTGCGGCGTGCGATACTTTCCGTGCCGCGGCGGTGGAGCAGTTGAGTATCTGGGCCCAGCGGATAGGAGTGCCGATTGTTAAGCACCAGACAGGCGGCGACCCTGCGGCGGTGGCGTTCGACGCGTGCGAGGCGGCCGTGGCCAGAGGTGCCGACGTGGTGATTCTCGACACGGCCGGGAGGCTTCACACTCAAAAGGACCTGATGAGGGAACTGACAAAGATTCGCGACGTGACGGCAAGGAAGATTGCCGGGGCGCCTGACGAGGTGTTGCTTGTTCTTGATGCGACAACAGGCCAGAACGCGATTGCCCAGGCCAAGATGTTTACCGAAGCGATAGACGTCACGGGCATTTTTCTGGCGAAGCTGGACGGAACGGCTCGCGGCGGTATAGTAATTGCGATTAAGGACCAGCTCGACATACCTGTAAAATTTGTGGGTCTTGGCGAGAAACCGGAGGACATCGCCGAATTCGACCCTGATACGTTTGTGGAGGCGTTGTTTACCTGACGCGGATATTATTTAGCGAGTAACACTATGAGGCGTCCATACCTGCTCTCTGCAGTGGTGCTAACGGGCCTGTTAGCTGCAAATGCGGCTGTTGCCAGGCATGAACCGGACCTCAAAGAGCCGGTCTCGGCCCAGAGTGCGACTCCGACGACTCAGAGCAATCCGGTGGAGATGCTTTTGTGCTACGCCTTTTCGAGTCCGGTCGAAAACACACGTATGCGATTCGTAGCGGCACTTCCAAGAACGATTCCGAACAGACAAAAGATATTGCAAATAGAATACTCGAAAGAGCCTTTCAGGGTTTTCTATGAAAATGACAATCGGTACGCGGAGTTTGTTTTCGTTGAGCCGGAAAAGCAGACCATACTCACGATTAATATCAAGGCCGAATTGTACAGATATGACCTGGCGACGGCGCGGAGCCGGCATAAGACAAAACCCCGGAAAAAGGCGCCCCTGAAAGAATTCCTGAAGCATGAGCGGTATCTTGAGAAAGATGACGCTGCAATACAGAAGCTTGCCAAAGAGATGGCCGGCAAAACCGAAATCGACAAAGTCAGAAGCATTTACGAGTACGTCATCGACAATATGGATTATTCCATCCAGGGCAAAGACGACCTGGGTGCTCTTGTTGCACTGGAGCGCAAGAAAGGCGACTGCACCGAGTATTCCGATTTGTTTGTTACTTTATGCAGAGCAAAGGGTATTGCCGCCAGGGTGATTACCGGTTACACGGCCAGGTTTGATGAGGTTTCTCCCAAACATCACTGGGCCGAGGTATATTTTCAGGATTACGGCTGGGTTCCTTTCGATGCGAGCTGGGGTGATACGGAAGATGCCTTTACACGAAAGGCAGCATTTGAGGAGCTGCGGCCTGTTTACATTTATCTTGCAAACATGCGCAATGACCCGGTACTGCACAATCACCATTTCTTCGCATACACGTACCGCGGAGAGAAGGCTGCGATGACGGATTCCGTCAAGTTTTTCTTTAGACCGGAATCCGAGAGCAGGTAAAAGCGGTATCGAGGACGTGCTCACCGCTATATGTTCGTGGAACCGCACGATTGACATGTCGGTCTTCGTCACATGGGCCGGGTCTTGTTCCGCTGTGCAGAGGAGACGGCAATAACAGTCCCTGTGAGATTGCGAGCCTGACGCCAGCAAATCAGCCGATACGTGATAATCAGAGGCGTCGACTATACTCTCGGATAGCCGCCCAGATAGTGGGTCTTTGGCAACTCACCCACGAGCGGCATGGCGTATTCCCTAAACGCTTCGGTTATGCCGTTGCCCTGTTCGTTGATGAACTCCTGTGGCATCAACTTGGTTTTGTCGGCCACGTTGCAAAGCTCGGTCCGGAACAGCTCAATTGCATAGTCTTTTCCATTGCCAATACGCTTTATGGCTACCGAGCCGCTCTGCTCGGTCATAGCCAAACGGACCGCCTCTCGGCCGCAGGCGCGTGCCTCGACAGCATCAACTGAAGACCGCAGGCCGGCAAAACTTCTCTGCAGATAACCGAATGTGTCGGCCCTGACTCTTTTTACTCCGAGTCTGGCCTTTATCCTCGACGCCAGGAAATCAGCCAAGACCCCACTGCCGGAAAGCTGTATGTTTCCGTGGTCATCGGTTTCCATTTCCCTCACTATCTTTTCGGCCCAGGTCGCACCGTCAGGGTCGGTTATGCCCTCGCTCTTGGCGATGACGCATCGGCCCAGCTTTGTGTAAACGGCATCGACATCGGAGAGGAGTCCGTCCAGCGAAATGCCCCTTTCGGGGACATAGACCAGGTGAGGGCCGTCATCGTCTCGCTGCCTGCCGAGGATAGAAGCCGCGGCAAGAAAGCCTGCATGCCTGCCCATAATGACATTGATTTTTATTCCCGGCAGCGCCCTATTATCCAGGTCGTCGCCCACCAGTGCACAGGCGACAAACCTCGCCGCCGTCCCGTAACCCGGACAATGGTCCGTCACCGACAAGTCGTAGTCAATCGTTTTGGGGATGTGGAACGCCCGCAGTTCGTAACCTGCGTCGGCGCTCATTTGGTTGATGATGTTAGTCGTGCTCGCCGAATCGTTGCCGCCGATATAAAAGAAATATCTGATATTGCGCTTCTTGAAGACCTCCAGAAGTCTGGCGCAATACTCCTGGTCGGGTTTGTCTCTGCTGGAGCCGAGGGCGGAACACGGCGACGCAGCTACGGCCTCCAGGGTCTGTGCTGAAAGTTTCTTCAGGTCTATGAAGTCTTCTTTTGCTATCCCGGCCACGGCATGGACCGCCCCGTAGAGATTCTCGATTTCAGGATGCTTGCCGGCTTCTCGAATGACGCTGACAAGTG
>JAUWKC010000226.1 GCA_030607345.1 Planctomycetota bacterium
GCCGTTTCGCAAAAGCTTTAAGATTACTATGACTAATATCGACGCCAAGCCGATGGTCCTGTATTACCAAATCGACTACACACTGACTGATGTCCCGAAAGACGCAGCTTACTTTCACGCTCAGTTTCGTCGGGTAAATCCACTTCCTGACAAGCAGGATTATACCATTCTTGACGGCGTAAGGGGAAAGGGGCACTACGTTGGAACATATATGACGTGGGGCTCGAACAGTCCCGGCTGGTGGGGCGAAGGAGAAATTAAGTTCTTTATGGATGGTGACACGGAATTCCCCACGATTTGCGGGACCGGCACAGAAGATTACTTCTGCGGCTCTTATGGTTTTAGCAAATTCCAGGGCAGAGGGTATCAGGAATTCAACAGTCCTTACGCGGGGATGCCACAGGTGATAGAGTCCGAAACACAGCCACGTTTTGGATTGTACCGCTGGCATATTATGGACCCCATCAGATTTGAAGAGGACCTGAAAGTAACGATGCAGGCGCTGGGCTGGAAGAGTGAGGGAAGGTATCTGCCTTTGAAAGATGATCTTTCTTCAGTTGCTTACTGGTATCAAGCCGAACCTCATGCGCCGTTTCCAAAACTGCCGGATAAGGAATCTCTGAAAAATTAAAAGATACCCGCGGATTTTAAGTTTTGAAAAGGTCGAAGCAAAATGGCTGATATAAGAAACATTGAGAAAGTATACGAGCAGGCAAAGCAGCGTTACGCCGAGCTGGGCGTCGATACCGATGGGGCAATGGAACGGCTGAGCAGTATAGCAATATCACTGCACTGTTGGCAGGGAGATGATGTTGGCGGATTTGAAAAGACTGAAGAAGGCCTCAGCGGCGGCGGCATAATAGCCACAGGTGCTTATCCCGGCAAAGCACGAACCGCCGATGAGCTGCGGATGGATTTGGAAAAGACGTTGAGTCTGATACCGGGAAAGCATCGGCTGAATCTGCACGCGATGTACGCAGAGACCAAGGGCAAAGTCAAGCGCAACGAACTGTCGGCGGAGCATTTTGCAACGTGGATTGACTGGGCAAAGGCAAATGGACTGGGAATGGATTTTAACGGCACCTTCTTTTCACATCCGAAAGCCGAGAGCGGTTTCACATTGTCCAGCGCGGACGAAGGGATACGCCGCTTCTGGGTAGAACACGGCATCGTATGTCGAAAAATCGGCGCTGCGATGGGAAAGCAATTAGGCACACCCTGTGTAACGAACTTATGGATTCCGGACGGCTACAAGGATATTCCGGTGTGCCGCAAAGGACCTCGCGAGCGACTCAAAAAATCGCTCGATGAGATATTCGCCGAACCGATGGACCGAAGCTGTCTTTTGGATTCGGTGGAAAGCAAACTCTTCGGCATCGGCTCGGAAAGTTACGTCGTCGGCTCCCATGAATTTTATATGGGTTATGCTATCGAAAATAAATTGCTGCTGTGCTTAGACACGGGACATTTTCATCCGACGGAAGTTGTCTCTGACAAGATATCAGCCGTGCTGACTTTTCTCGATGAAATACTGCTCCACGTCAGCAGGGGCGTACGCTGGGACAGTGACCACGTGGTTATTCTCTCGGATGAGCTGTGCGCCATCGCCCAGCAGCTAATTCGCGGCGATTATCTTCAAAGGGTTCACATCGGCCTTGACTTTTTCGACGCCAGCATTAACCGTATTGCCGCCTGGGTGATTGGCACCCGTTGTATGCTCAAGGCCTTGTTAATCGCCCTGCTGGAGCCGACGGACAAGCTGCGCGAGATGGAGAGCAGCGGCGACTACACCTGCCGTCTGGCAATGCTCGAAGAGTTAAAGACCCTGCCCTTCGGAGCGGTCTGGGATTACTACTGCACAAAGCAGGACGTCCCGCCGGGACCGGATTGGCTGAAAGAAGTAAGGGATTATGAAGCTAAGGTAACAGCTTTAAGACAAGGTTAAATAAACCTGTAAACGGAAAGGAAAATAAATGGCAGTTAACAGCGAAAGTAGCGCTATAAAGGGATTGGATTCGCTTTATGAATTTGAGCGCGAGCCGGTCTCCGAGAACAAGCTTTATTCGGGCAAGCACTTTGCGAGTGTTTATGCGGGTGAGCACGTCGCCGGTACCGAGTTTGTCATAGGTGCATTGTTTGTCGTCTGGGGTGCAAGCGCCTTTGATATATTTGTCGGGCTGCTTCTTGGCAACCTGATGGCGGTGTTGACATGGGTGTTTGTTTGCGCCCCGATTGCTGTTCGGACCCGGCTGACACTGTACTGGTATCTTCGCAAGATTGCAGGGCCGGTTACTACAACGGTTTATAACGTTCTCAATGCTATATTGTTCTGTATCTTAGCCGGCTGTATGATAACGGTCTCGGCCTCGGCGGTACGAATCCCCTTTGGTATCGAGGAACAAACGGGATGGTTTCCAACGGACATAAGATTCGTTTTGGTTGTGATTGGTGTTGGGGCGGTTGTGGTTACTTTGGCGATTCTCGGCTTCAAAAAGCTGGCGCAATTTGCAGAGGTTTGTTCACCCTGGATGTTTCTGATGTTCATCGCAGGTGCAGTGGCAATGCTGCCCGGATTAGCGGCCAAAGAGCTTGGCGGTCAAATCGGCAGTTTTCAGGATTTCTGGACACTGGCAAATAATTCCATTTGGACGGGCGTTGCGCCGCCGGGCAATCCGCAAATCACATTCTGGCAGGTGGCCGCTTTTGCGTGGATATGTAATCTTGCAATGCACGGCGGACTGTCGGATATGGCACTCTTGCGTTACGCCAAAAAGACATCCTATGGCCTGTATTCAGCATTCGGGATGTTCCTCGGTCATTATTTAGCGTGGATTTGCGCAGGTATAATGGGTGCCGCGACAGCGATTATCCTGGGCAAAACTATAGGCGAACTCGACGCAGGTGGCGTCGCCTCGCAGGCTCTTGGCGTCTCGGGCATCATTGCCGTCGTCATTGCCGGCTGGACAACTTCGAATCCGACGTTATATCGGGCGGGTCTGGCCTTTCAGGCGGTAACGCCCGGCTGGCCTCGATGGCTCGTAACGCTTGTAGCGGGAGCTATTACCACAGCAATTGCGTGCTCTCCATTCGTATTTACTAAACTGCTGGATTTCGTCGGTTACTATGGCCTGCTGCTTATGCCGGTCGGCGCGATTGTTATTGTTGAGCACTGGATTTTTCCCAGGCTCGGCTTAACTCAATTCTGGGCCTCACGTAAAAAGCTGCTGGTCAGTTGGCCGGCTTTACTTAGCTGGGGCATTGCCATCGCAACAGCATTAATCCTGGAGCAGACCGGAACGCTGCATCTGTTCTTTTTGTTTGTGCCGGTCTGGCTGTTGACTGCTGTGCTCTATATCATCTTTGCTTCGTTGGCCGGCGCTCGTGAGAAATTCGATGAGCAGCCAGAGGAACAAATGCCCCGGAACGCCAGTCCCGAATCATCAGCGGGTGAACCTGATGTGGCCAGTTGGACTGAACAGAAAAAGGATACCGGCAAAGACCCTCTGTTATGGATTTCGGGAATCTTTGCAGTCGCGGCGTTACTCGCCTGCCTGATTCTGCCGATTTGGGTGTTCGTTACCGGCGGCAGCCGATACGAACAGAACTTCGCCACTTTCAAGAATATACTTATCTGGCCAACTTTGATTTACTTTGTCACCGGAACTATCTGGACCATCAAAAGAAACA
>JAUWKC010000070.1 GCA_030607345.1 Planctomycetota bacterium
CCGCCGGCTGCCTTGGCTGCTTCGGCCAGGACCTGACCAACACTCTTGCTGTCGTCTTTGACAAATGGCTGCTCGAGGAGACAGTTTTCCCTGTAGAACTTTTTCATCTTGCCTTCGACTATCTTGTCAATTATGTTCGCCGGCTTATTCTTGACCTGCTCTGCGAAGATTGCCTTCTCTTTCTCGATTGTCTCGGTGCTGATGCCGTCCGTGTCAAGGGCCATTGGCTTGGTCGCGGTGATGTGCATTGCGATATCGGCCGCCGCCCGTGTGATGCCTTCGGCTGACGCGACCTTCTCGTCGCTGGTCTCAACCTCAACCATCGTGCCGACCTTCTTATTGAAGTGAATATACGTCTTGATTAGCCCTGGCCCATCCAGTTTATATCGTGCGTAGTCGCCAACTTCGATTTTCTCACCTGTTTTACTTACCGTATCGGTCAAAACCTGGCTGAAATTCTTACCGTCAACCGCCGTGGCAAGGATGTTTTCGGCGCCTTCATCGGCCTGGCACGCAATCGCGTATTCGCCCAGTTTTTCCGCCGCTGCCACAAAGTCATCGTTTTTCGCCACAAAGTCCGTCTCGCAGCAAAGCGTTGCCAGCGTCACCACGTTAGGCTGTTGGCTGCTTTTGGTTACGACTATTCCCTCGGACGTTTCTCGCCCGGCGCGTTTGGCGAGCGTTGCGAGTCCCTTCTTTCGCAAAACCTGCACGGCGGCGTCGATGTCACCATTTGCTTCCTCCAGAGCCCGCTTGCAATCCATCATTCCCTGCGACGTCATCTTTCGCAATTTCATCACGAGCGAAGCTGAAATCTCGACCATCTTGAAAACTCCTGTTCTGTTGCCCTTTATCTGTTAATAAAAACGTACGGTGGTCTTCGGAAAGCGCCGCCGCTAATTACGAGGTTGATTCCTTCGGTTGCTCGTGGCCGCTTTGCTCCGGGCTGGCCTGCTCGGGGTCAGCCTGCTGTGGGGCGGGCTGTTCCAGGGCGGCTTGGTCCTGCCCGGCCTGCTCCGGGACGGCTTGTTCCGGGCCGCTTTGCTCGGGGCCAGCGTGCTGTGGGGCGGGCTGTTCCGGGACGGCCTGCTCCAGGACGGCTTGTTCCGGGGTGGTCTCGGCTGTGGCCGGCGGCGAGTCCTCTTCGCTAACAGCGAGTGAAGGTTTTCCCCCGTCTGCCCGGGCCAGCGCCGGCCGTCTTGAGCGGGTGTGCCTTACGGGTCTGGCCACTTCGGTCTGCATAACAGCGGCCCTTGTCTTGCCCACCGCCACCGCCTCGGCAAGCTCATTAAGAATAAGCTCAATCCCACGAATCGAATCGTCATTTGCGGGAATTGCCACGTCGACCGTATCGGGGTTCGAATCCGTATCAATCAGAGCAACCGTTCCTATGCCCATTTTTCTCGCCTCATGAAGGGCAAGATATTCTTTTCTTGCGTCGACCGCTACGACGACCCCCGGCAGGCGATTCATGTTGCGAATCCCCTCCAGGTTCGCCTGAATCTTTCGCATCTCGCGTTTGAGTCGCGAGGCTTGTTTCTTGCTCTGGCTCTCAAGGAGCCCTTGTTCCTTCATCGCTTCGAGTTCTTCCAGCCGTTGAAGCCGAGACCGAATCGTCCTGAAGTTTGTCAGCGTTCCGCCCAGCCAGCGATTGTTCACGTAGTGCATTCCACACTTCTTAGCGGCGGTCTGGACGGTCTCCTGGGCCTGACGCTTGGTTCCCACGAAGACCACGTCTTTGCCGCTGCCGACAATGTTTGCAAGGAGCCTTTTCGCTATCAGGAGCCCCTTTAGGGTTTTTTTGACGTCAATAATGTGAATATTTCCGCGTTTGGCGAAAATAAACGGGGCCATTTTAGGATTCCAACGGCTGGCGCCGTGCCCAAAATGGACCCCTGCGTTTATCAGCTCACGAACCAATTCTTTTGCCACAAATGCTCTCCAACACTATTACCATAAGTTACACGGACTGCCGTGTCCAGCCGGCTAAACTTTAGAAAGTAATCAAACCCGCGGCATATGTCAACCTTTTTTGCCATTTTCGAAATTTTCGGGTGTGGTCGGGAAACACGGCGGCAGCCCCGCATTGGGCGGATGGGCAAAAATTCTTGACAGCGACCCGGTTACTCAATAAAGTAGCTGTTCTGTTTGTAAGAGACCGAAACAGGTAGGAACGCATTTTTCAATATTGGAAAAGGAGATGTGTATGGCGACGAAGGTGGCAATTAACGGGTTTGGCCGAATCGGCAGAGCTGTGGCGAGAATCATCATCTCGAGAGCCGGGGAGCTTGAGCTGGTTGCTGTGAACGACCTGGCTGATGCCGGGAGTCTTGCCCATTTATTCAAATATGACACCGTAATGGGCAGATGGCAAGGTACGGTTGAGGTTGGAGACGGCGAACTGATAATAAACGGCAAGTCGATAAAGGTTCTGTCGGTGAAGAATCCGGCGGAGCTGCCCTGGCAGGATATGGGCGTGAAGATTGTCGTGGAATCGACAGGACTCTTTCGGACCGAGGAATCACCGAAAGGTGGATACGGCGACCACATAAAGGCCGGTGCGGATAAAGTGGTGCTCACTGTTCCTGCGAAAGACGACATCGAGGCGACAATCGTTCTGGGTGTAAATAGTGAAAAGTTGACCAGGGATGTGAAGTTTGTGTCGAACGCGAGCTGCACGACGAATTGTCTGGGTCCCGTGGCGAAGGTGCTTAACGATTCGTTCGGTATTGAGCAGGGTCTTATGACGACGATTCACGCCTACACGAACGACCAGCACGTTTCGGACCTGATACATAAGGACCTTCGGCGGGCGCGGGCCGCGGCGGCAAACATCATCCCGACGACAACCGGGGCGGCAAAGGCTATCGGAAAGGTTATTCCGGAGCTGGACGGCAAGCTGGACGGAATGGCTGTCCGGGTTCCGGTGCCGGTGGGAAGCGTTGTGGACCTGGTGGTTAATGTGAAGAAGGAAGTGACGGTCGATGCCGTAAACGCGGCGATGAAGAAGGCCGCGGAAGGGCCGATGAAAGGCATCCTGGTTTACTGCGACGAGCCGATTGTAAGCAGTGACATTGTGAAGGATCCTGCTTCGAGCATTTTTGACTCTTTGTGCACAATAGTCATCGGAAAAACGGTAAAGGTAATTAGCTGGTACGATAACGAATGGGGCTACTCGAACCGCACGGTTGACATTGTGGAGAAAATGGCGGGAGTGTAAGGGCGGCGGATTCGAAGAACGCGAAGTCTTTGGGGCAGGTGCGAAAATGGCGAAAAAGACCGTTGCCGATATAGAGGTAGAGGACAGGAAGGTTTTGATGCGGTGCGACTTCAACGTACCGCTTGACGATGCGTGCAATATCACGAGTGACGACCGGATTGTCAAAGCTCTTCCGACTATAGAGCATATCCTTGAGCGTGGCGGGGCATTGATTCTTATGAGTCATCTTGGCCGGCCGGGCGGGCAGAGAGACGAGAAACTGTCGCTGCGTCCGGTTGCGAAGAGGCTGTCGGAACTTTTGGGCCGGGAGGTCATTTTTGCCGAAGACTGCATCGGGGACGAGCCTGAGGCGAAGGCAAAAACTCTCGAGAGCGGCCAGTGTATGCTTCTGGAGAATCTGCGTTTTCATAAGGAAGAGACCATCAAGGACAAGGCCGCCAGAGAAGATGCGCAGCTCAGGGAGGCGAAAGATAATTTTGCAAAACAGCTTGCGGATATGGCTGATATTTATGTTGATGACGCCTTCGGCACGGCCCACCGTGACAACGCTTCGATGTACACTGTTGCGGTGATGATGGAAGGCAAGCCGCGGGTTATCGGTTTCCTGATTGAAAAAGAGCTAAAGTTTCTCGGCGAGACCCTGAGCAACCCGGAAAAGCCTTTCGCCGCAATACTGGGCGGGGCGAAGGTCTCCGACAAAATAGGCGTGATTGAGAACCTGCTGGACAGAGTTGACCGGATATTGATAGGCGGTGCGATGGCCTACACTTTTTTCAAAGCCGACGGGCGGAGCATTGGCAAGAGCCTGTGCGAAGACGGTTATCTTGACAAGGCAGCGGAGCTTGTGGAGGAGGCGAAAGACCTCGGCTGTGAAATAGTGCTGCCGGTCGATACGGTGGTCGCAAAGGAGCTTAAGCCCGGGGCATATAGTGAGGTAGTAAGCGGGGACATCGAGGCGGACTGGCAGGGTGTTGACATAGGCCCGGAAACAAGAAAGCTCTTTGCCGAGAAGCTGGAGGGCGTAAAGACGATTGTGTGGAACGGCCCGATGGGCATTTTCGAGCTGCCTGTTTTTGACGAAGGGACCAAGGCGGTTGCCCTTGCCGTTGCCGAGGCGACGGATAAAGGGGCCCGCAGTGTAATCGGGGGCGGCGACAGCGCCAGCGCAATAAAGAAGCTGGGGCTGGAAGATAAGGTCAGCCACATTTCGACGGGCGGCGGTGCGTCGCTTGAATTCCTCGAGGGCAAGAAATTCAAGTGTATCGAGATTCTCGATGAGCAATAGCAGCCCATAGTAAACAGGCCAACCACTTCTGCGCGTACCGGAGGATAACGAGCTTAACAATGGACGGAAGAGACCGGGTAAAGACGGATTTCAGGCTGCCGAAGGCGGGGACTATCGAAGTTGCGCCGTCGATATTGAGCGCCGATTTTGCGAAACTGGCTGACGAGATAGCTGAGGTCGAATCGGCAGGGGTGAAGATGGTGCATCTTGACGTTATGGACGGGCACTTTGTGCCGAATATCACGTTTGGTCCGCCGGTGGTAGCGAAACTCCGCGGGCACAGCAAGCTGGTTTTCGACACCCATCTTATGATAACGGACCCGGCGGGATATGCCGAGCGGTTTGCAGAAGCGGGCGCTAATCACATCACGTTTCATATTGAGGCGGCGGCGGAGCCCGAAAAACTTATCGAGAGGCTGCATTTGTTAGGATGCACGGCGGGGATATGTCTGAACCCGGAGACGCCGGTAAAGGCGATAGAGAAGGTTGCGCCGCTTTGTGATATGGTGTTGGTGATGACGGTTCGTCCGGGATTCGGCGCCCAGGCGTTTATTCCGGAGGCGGCCAGGAATGTCATTCGGGTCAGAGAAATTGTGGGCCCCGAGGTCCGAGTGGAAGTTGACGGCGGGATAAGCCCAAAGACGGCCGGCGTTGTGGTCTCTTACGGTGCTGATACGCTGGTTGCGGGCAACGCGGTCTTTTCAAATCGCGACCGGGCGGCGGCGATACAGGCAATCCGGGACGCCGCAAGGTAACCTTTGTTGGGCCCGAAGCGCGGCCCAGGGCGTTTTAGAGATGGATAAAAAGACAGAAAGCAAGTGGAATGGCTTTTCGTTGCGGCATCGGAGAGAAGTGCCGGCCGGGCTGTGGATGCGGTGTCCGGGCTGCGAGCATATGCTCTATAAAAGTACGGTCCAGAAGAATCTCGACGTCTGTCCGCATTGTAATCATCATTTTCGCATTGAGACGAGCACGCGAATCAGGTACCTCGCTGACGAGGGCACTTTCGAGGAGATTCTGTGTGACTTGACGGCGAAGGACCCGCTTGGCTTTAAGTACAAGGGGACCAGCTACAAAGAGCGGGTAAAAGCCGACCAGAAGAAGAGCGGCGCCACCGAGGCGATGCGAATCGGCAAGGCGTTTATCAAGGGCAGGGGTGTTATGCTCGGTGTGATGGAGCCGGACTTTCTTATGGGTTCGATGGGTTTTGTGGTCGGGGAGAAGCTGTGCGTGGCTGCGGAAAGCGCGCTCGAGCAATCACTGCCCCTGGTGGTGGTTTGCTGCTCCGGCGGCGCCAGGATGCACGAAGGCGTCGTATCGTTGGGGCAGATGGCGAAGACTTCCGCGGTGCTGGCGCGATATGATGAGGCGGGGGGGCTGTTCATTTCAGTTTTGACGGACCCGACGACGGGGGGAGTAAGCGCGAGCTTTGCGATGCTGGGTGACGTGATTATGGCAGAGCCGAAGGCGTTGATTGGCTTTGCCGGTCCCCGCACGATTGCGGAAACAATAAAGACGGAGCTGCCGGAAGGATTTCAATCGGCCGAGTTTATGCTCGAGCATGGCTTTGTTAATATGATAGTGGAGCGCAAAGACCTCCGAAGCGAAATTGCCCGCCTTATAGATTACTGCAAGAAATAATTTCGTATTGCGCCGTGCGTATTTGGTATTGTGGAAGGAAAAGAACTTACCGGCAGATTTGGGGGCAACGCATAGATTTGCGCGGGATAGGAAATGAGAATCGAATACTGTCAAAAATGTGATAGACCAATAAAGCCTGAAGAAAAAGCTTATACAAAAGACGGGCAAATCCTATGCGAGGAGTGCTATCTTAGGACGACCAAGCAAGAGGTTAAAAAGGCAGGACCAGAACTAACAGATGGGAAATACCGAGATAGCCTTAAGCTTAAGGCGGCCGCAGAAATAGATGAATTCGTCCAGAAACAGATTAATGGGGAAGAATCGCCAGAGTTATCAGATATAGATTTGTTGAAAAAAATCGCCAATGATTTGGATAAACAAGAGAAAAGGGAGAAGGATAAGGAAAGGCAAGAAAGAAAGGCCGCGAAAGAGGGCCAAGAAGGTGTAGTGGCACTTATTGTATTCGTAGTTGTAGGCCTGCTAATCATTTGGGGATACCGTTCTTGTAAGAGACCGGCAGGGACAGGAATCGAAAAACGAGAGAGAGTTGTAACGAATAGGCGAACAGATGGTAAGAGAAGGGCGGAGCAGGAACTCCAAAGAGCGAAGGCACAATACGCTAGGGCAAAGGCTCACTTAGAAGCTGTTAGAGCATGGGCTGAAGTGGAGCTAACAAAGTCAAATGCCATATTACAGGATATTATAAATTCCGTTGTGAGTCCCACTGGTGAACTTATGATGCCAGAGAAGCAGGTACAAGTATGTATCGACACGGCTATGAAAGATTGTGAGATAAGAGGGCGCATGATACATGCTGAGGTAGAAGCTGCTGAGCAAGAAGTTCGCGAGGCAGCAGATAAGTTGGCGGTTGCCAAGCGAAGGCTCGTCACACAGGAGTTAAATTAGAGATTATGGTTGAATAACAATAGTGTTTTTCATTTTGATAAGCAAATTAGCCAGTTCTGTCGTCACGGTATTAACGACAAAAATAGAAGCGCCGGATGGGGGTAGAACCTAAAAAGGAAAAAAGCAGGATATGGGCAAGGAGGATACGTATGGTTACTGATAAAGAGATAGTTAAAGCGTGTATGCCGATACTTAGAGACGCCCAGAAAGAGTGGGGAACAGTCTTTTTGAACGCGTATCAGATATGGAATATTTTGAATGAACAAGGCGCTCCGATTTGTGTGCGATTGAAAGAATCCCACGGTCCTGATGTAGGTGCGGGTGCAGGAAGACCGTTTACACCTGTTGTGCGAATTTCTCAAGCTCTGAGCCGCTCAGAGAAAATAGAGCGATATTACATGGATGGAAGGTTTACTACGTTCAGAATTGGGGACAAAACTATAGAACCTGGGTATCCGATTTATGACATTTTCCGGCTGCGCTAACCGCTAACACAAAATATCCCACAACCTTTTGTAGATACATCTTTACTGCCGGTCAAATAATCCGAAAATCGGGCTTTCCCTTCGGCGGGAATATCCGTATAATCTGAGGCTGAAATTTGTTTGGTGTGGATATGAGCTATTTTCGGGACAATATTGAGCAGGCTGAAGGTTACAAGCCGGGTTTTCAGCCAAGAGCTACAGACGTTATA
>JAUWKC010000219.1 GCA_030607345.1 Planctomycetota bacterium
AGCTGTATCGCCGTAATACCGTCAACAGTGCCGGCGACTTTGAAATCCATTTCGCCGAAGTGGTCCTCCTCACCGAGTATATCGGTCAGCAGCTCGTATCGGTTGTTTTCGTCGCTAATCATTCCAATTGATATGCCTGCGACAGGCTTCGTGATTGGAACACCAGCGTCCATTAGAGCTAATATTCCGCCGCAGACCGAAGCCATTGAGCTGGAGCCGTTCGATTCGGTAATGTCCGAGATTATCCTGATGGTATAAGCGAATTCATCGCCCGGCGGTCTTACCTGTACCAATGCCTTTTCTGCGAGTGCTCCGTGCCCGATTTCTCTTCGGCCGGGGCCGCGCATTGGCCGGACCTCACCGACAGAAAACGGCGGAAAATTGTAATGCAGCGTAAAGTTTTGAGTGTACTCATCCAATAAGCCGTCTATAATCTGCGCGTCCCTGATAGTACCAAGCGTTACGCTCACTATGGATTGCGTTTCCCCGCGTGTAAACAGTGCTGAGCCGTGGGTCCTGGGTAAAATACCTACTTCGCACGCAATTTGACGTACATCATTATAACCTCTGCCATCGGACCTTTTGCCGCTTAACAGCAATTTCTTAATGACTTCGCCCTCTATCTTTCCAAGGATTCGTTTGACCATTGCCTTTTTGTATTTTGGAGCAGCCTCATTTTGCAACTGCGGATTGTCCTCATCAGGACAGTATTGGGTCATAACCTGCTCACGTAGTTCATCGATAGCGGTTTTACGCTCCTGCTTGGCTGGTGTTTGCTTTAGCTCGTATAGTTTATCTGATATCTGCGAACGAATTTCTGAAACGAGCTGCTCATTGGTTTCCCTAAGTGGGATTTCCTTTTCGACGCCGACCTTCTCGCGGAGCTCTTCGATCATTTCACAAACCTGAGCAACTGTTTTTTGTGCTGTTGCTACAGCATCAGCGATAACCTTTTCCGAGAGTTGCTTGGCGCTGACTTCAATCATATTCATCGCTTCTTTACGGCCACCGAGCAACAGGTTCAGGTCGCCGTCGGCAGTCTGCTTATATGTGGGATTGACTACGAATTGGCCGTTTACCATGCCCAATCTGCAGGCCCCGGTGGGCCCTAAGAATGGAATTTTGCTTATCGTAAGTGCCGCACTGGCACCTATCATTGCCAGAATATCGGGGTCATTTTCCTTGTCCGCACTTAAAACATTCGCTGTGATTTGTACTTCCTGGAAGTAGCCCTCTGGAAACAACGGGCGAATTGGCCTGTCAATCTGCCTTGCCGTCAGGGTTTCTTTAGTGCTCGGCCTTCCCTCGCGTTTAATAAAACCGCCCGGAAATTTGCCAGCGGCGCTATGTTTCTCGCGATATTCAACACTCAATGGGAAAAAATCAATGTCCTCGAATCTTGGCGGCGACGTTACCGCGGCAACGAGCACGATGGTATCGCCGTATTGGACTACGACCGCCCCGTCTGCCTGTTTGGCAACTTTGCCGGTTTCGATGGATAAGGCTTTGCCCCCGATTTGTCTTTCTACTCTACATACATCAAACATATACTACCTCTCATATTACCTCTTTAACTTATTTACCTCTTTGGAATGCCCAGAAACGGACCCCACACATAAACGAGCAAGATATTTGTGTGCTTATGCCCATTTATTTTCGTAAGCCAAGCCGGGATATAACCTTCTGGTAGCGTTTGATATCTTTGCTGCTCACATATTTGAGTAACGCGGACCTCGTCCCGACCATTTTCAACAAACCACGTCTGGATGCGTGGTCTTTGCGATGAGTCTTGAGATGCTCGGTAAGCTCGTTAATCCTGTTTGTCAACAGTGCAATCTGCACTTCGGGTGAGCCAGTATCGCCTTCGTGAGTCTCAAAATCACCAATAATATTTTGCTTTTTCAGCTTTGTCAGCATCTTTCGGATAAATCCTTTCTAACACCTTTCAACGTATTACAAAATACAAACCCGGTATTTTAGTCGGCTATTATAATATTTGCAAGCCTTTTTCCTGACAGTATGATAAAAAGATTGGGTGTGGCCAGATTTTCCGGCAGGCGACTCGTGCTACGCAGCGAGTACTTAGCAGAGTAGTATTTATTGCCTGTCAATACCTATTTGCAGGTACGACAATCGCGTTTTTTGTCATTGCAAGACCTGCGAAGCAGAGCTTGTGCCCGCGAAGGCGGGTACAAGTGGCGCAGAATCGCTATGTCATTCCCGCCCCGCATCACGGTGCGGGGTAAACTCTGTGCGGGGCGGGAATCCAGTTAGCCTCGTATCAATGTTGTTACGGCTGCGGCCAGAGCTGCTCATCAAGCTGTGAATCCGTTACCACACCGTATTCATTCATGTCAAAACGGCTTGTCAAACGGCTCAGTTATACCGGCAAGCCAACCAACTTCAGCACCCGACAGAGGATAGTCGTAAATCCGCACATCATCGACGAGGCCAGCCAAATAGCGGCTCGTCGCCTGCGAGTTTTCGCCGATGTAAAGATCGTAGGTACTGACGTTTATTTGTCCCGTAGATGCCACACGCGCATCCTCAAAACCATCAATATAGATAATCTTATCGGATCCGTCATACACTAAAGCAACGTGATGCCATGTGTCATCGGTCACGATGGTAGTCGCATTCAAGTTGCCACCGGTGGGACCATTGCACCCAAAGTGGATGGAATCACCAAGTTCTGGTCCTCTGCCCATTCTATAGGAGTCGTCCCCCTTGGCGATAATGGTCTCCCATGATTTGGTGAATGCCGCGACCTTAATCCAGCACGCGACCGTAATCTCGTCAGTGATGGTTAGGTCCGGAGGATTCCCGCAGTTCACATAGTCGCCGTCACCGTCGAACTCCAGTGCACCGCCTATCTGTCCGGCCACCCACTGTGGATCGCCTTCGAGGATCCCGCCGTTGCCTCTGCCACTTGAGTCACCGGCGATAGTGCCGAAACCATCGTCAAAGCCAAGATGCATTACCAAACCAGCGTTGTTGGGCTCGGCTGGCGTGATGAACTGAGGGCTGTAAGAATACAGCCGGATATCATCAAAGTACAATGTACCACTGGCACCACTGCCGTCAATCCCAATAGCCAGCGTCGTAACACTCTGCAGGTTTGTGCCGAACGATGCCAGCTCAATATTCCATGGTTGCCACCCTGCTCGCGCCAAGTTACCGGCTTCACCTTCATAGCCCACCTTAGAGCCGTTGACCTTCACATACAACTGCCCGGTGTTCCCCGATGTGCCGTTGAACCACAGCGTCAATGTCTGAACGCCGGCTTTAGTCCAATCCTGCGGAACAGCAAAAGTGCGTTCGCCTTCTGAATATGTTGCGGTACCGGTATTGTCGTAGAAAAACGGCATTGACTGCTCGCCGCCGTGAACAATCGCAGTCTCAACATAATGCTCGTCCAGATTCCAATCCGGAGCGGGATAACCTACTGTGGCGCCGTTTGCCGGGACGCCGTATCCGTCTAACCACGTGTACCATATCTCGTTGGGCGGATAGTCATTGTAGTCCTCGAAACCGTCCACAACAAAGAACTCGGGTGTCGAGAAGTTCCAGATTTCGCCTTGCCACATTGTGGGGGTCTCGGCCTCATTGACCTCATTAATCTTCCAGTAGTAACTCTTGCCTAAATCAAGGGACAAGGGACCATAGCTGGCCTCGGTCACGGTACTAACAGGCACATTACCGTCTATCACAGTCTGCTCGTCGGTGCTCAAGTACACGTTGTGCTCAGCCGCCTCTCTTCCCGCTCTGAAGCC
>JAUWKC010000202.1 GCA_030607345.1 Planctomycetota bacterium
GGTGATTTCCTCCTGCTGCTTTACTATTTGTGCTATGGTCTGCCGCGAGCGCTGCGAGCCGTCCAAACCGGCGAGCGTCGGCTCAACTGCTCTGTGGAAATTGTGGTCGATAGAGCTTAGTATAACAGCACGATTATTGCTCATAACAGCGTTTGTCTGTACGGATGCAGCGGCTCGGCCTACAGCGCCAAACCAATTGTGCATCGCCAGCCAGTCAAAAGCGATTCGATGAGGCTCTATTCCGATATTTCTGTATGTGTCGAGTAGCTGGTTCAGTGTTTTAAGTTTGATGATGCACACAAGAACGCTCAGCGTATTGTCCTGCCTTTTCAGAGGCGTACAGCCATATACGATTTCGCCCTGGGGCAGCGGCACCAGGCCAGGCAGTTCGAATTCGACCATTTTGGCCGCCTCTGCCATATCCGAAGCCGGCAAAGCAACGGGCTTCAAGATGCACAAAGCCCCCGGCACGGCCACGGCCCATCTTCTCACTGTAAGCCTGTGGCTGTCCAGGGCCTCCTTCAGCTGCCGGAGTGAATCAAACCATATGCACCGGCCAGCACCCTCGGTCCTCGCGCAGACAATAAAGCCGCCCTTATCAGCCGGCACAAGCGACGCCCAGTCCGTTTTAACAGCGGTCTGCTTTATCATAGCAGTCGTTCCAGACATAATATCTCTGGTTGCCGGTCATTCAGCCTTATTGTCGCCATCAGGCAGCAGGTAAAGCCGCCCGCGACTGACGCCTGGGAGAATATCCGCAGATATCCGGAATCAAAGCAGCAGTATTGCCGGAGCAGTTCCCTCTCCAGTTCCGTAAGCTGCTCCAGGTCGGCAAGGCCCTGCGGGTCTGTGATGTAGTTGTCACCGTCGGTGCCGGCGCGACCATCCGGGCCGTACCGGTATGCCAATATTGCTTCAGCCGCCTGCTCATCGAGGCCGGGCAAGCTCGCAAGAATCAACCTGGGCGCCGTGTTTATGTTGATTTTACCATCACCGCAAACAGTGAAAACATCTATCAATCCCAGGTCAAGCGTGCTGTCTTCGTTATCAGGCGGCAACTGCTTCATGCCATCCGCTTCGTTTTCATCGAGAACGAGATTACGATTCAGGTCCTCTCCGAGATAAAGTCTCCGATTAACGGCCTTGATATACAGCAGCTCGTTGAGGGCATTTATGGGTTTGTTCTTTGCAACGTGCGGTAGTTCCAGCCGCTGATAGAAGTCTGTTTCGGCTCCATCCGGGCTGGTATCACCGTCTTCGTCAATCCAGTCAGTAATGGCCGCGAGACACTCCTTCGGGACCAGCGCCAGGTTCTCCCAGCATGCAGGGTCGGAACTATTCAGGTTCAAGTACGCCTTTTCGTCCCTGACGCTGTAGGTCAGCTCCTGGTGCTCAATCGGGCCGTTTTGCGTTAATTGTTCGAGGAGCCCTTCCTGTTTTGCCGAGCCGGTGAAGCAACATATCGCCGCTATCACTTTGGGGGATAACTCCTGGTTGGTTATCAATGCTTTTGCTCTTTCGATTCCGCCAAGTGCCAAATAATAAGCTTTTGTTCCGGCGGCGTTTGCCGCAGCGAGTCTGATTTCGATTCTGGTGCGGTAGGCCATTCCCGCGGCCAGTATGGTCAGCGAGGCCACTACTATCAATACCAGGATTAATACGCTGGCTTTGCGGCAGCCGCCTGGGGTTGACCCTTTAAGACCGTTAAAACCCATAATACGTTGTCCTGTTGCCTAACTCTTTACTGCAAGTGAGGCGTAGTACAGGTCGCAGTTGTTGATGCCGCCGAAGCAGATTATTCGGATAGGCTCTAAATCCGAAGACAAGGAACGTTTACTTAACTTTTACTTGTCTATGGCGCAGGATATGAGAAAAACAAAGGCATGGAAAAGACAGTGCTTACAAATGGAGATAATTCAGAAAGGATTTGGCGATGCTTGTACTGACCAGAGCAAAGAACGAGTCTATAATAATAGGTGACGATATCGAGATTATTGTCGCGGATGTGCGCGGCAAAAAGGTTAGGCTCGGAATTAACGCGCCGAGAGAAATTCCTGTTCACCGCAAGGAAATATATGAACAGATACAGGCACAAGTATCAAAAAATGGTCGAAAAGATAGCAGTGAAAAAACGGCAGCAAGTGCAACCACGACTTAGCAATTGTAGGACGACCGCATTGACCAGCAGCATGCAACCAACGGCCGTTGCAGGTTTTGGCCCGGTTTTGTGGTTGAAACGCCAATCGCGTGCTGTACGGCATACGGGCGGCAGTTTTGCAACGTTGCCTGCACGCCGTTTTGACAGCCGGGGGCGCAGAAAACTCTCTCTGCGCCTTCGGTGATGTTTTTGCCGTCAAATTAAACGTGGTATTGAGTGGAGATTTAACCGGCTTTTTCGGTATCGAATGCATATACCTTTCATCACCCTCCTCCAGAACCGGTCGGCATATTTGCCGGCCGGTTCCTTATTGAACCGCCAGGGCCCGACCCATTACGAGAATTTCATTCGGGCAATAAGCTTTTTCAAGAGATAGCCGGTTGTCACCGCGACAGCGAAGTACACAGCCGCGGAACCAAATTGATGGAATAGCAGCTTGCCGATTCCAAGCGTTGCGGAAAAAATGAACGCCACGGATGTAACCCAGGCGGTCAGGTTCTGTGCGAACTCAGTGGGATTTGGCTCTATTTGTGCGGCCTGCCTGACCGTTTTCCAGCCTGGTCCGGGTATTTTCATTCTTGAGTAGAAATCTATCGTATGTCTTTCAGGTGTACCATTTGAAGTCAGGAATGTAACGGTTATCCAGATTGCGGCGACTATTGTGACGGTGACAACGACACGCACAGCATACAAATCGGTTGTAGCAGTGCCGGGCAGCTTTATCTGCAAAAGATTCGCCACGACAAGACTGGCGGCGATGGCGGCAAGTTCCGAGTATGGATTCACCCGCCACCAGTACCATCTCGCTATCATTACTGTTCCGACGCCGGCAAGAGTGAGCCCGAGGTATTTGTAAGCCCCTATTATGGTGTTAAGCCTGTTAGTAACCACAAGTGCTGCAACTGTCAACAGCAGCATTGTCAGCCTTGAGACCATGATGTAGTGCCTTGTGCTTTTGTGGGCGTTTATAAAAGGCCGATAGAAGTCGTTGATTATGTAGGAAGCCCCCCAGTTCAAGTGCGTATCGATGGTGCTCATAAAGGCGGCGAGGATAGCCGCTACCATGACACCTCTCAACCCGGAAGGCAGAAAGAGATTTATCATCATAGGAAAGGAGCTTTCGTTGTCTTTGAGGTTCGGCAAATAATACAGCGAGACCAATCCTACCACAATCTAGGGCCAGGGTCTTATGACGTACTGACAGATGTTGAACCAGAGAAAGGCAAGAAATGAATCCTGCTCGGAGCGGGCGGCCAACAGCCTTTGGACATAATAACCTTTGCCGGGCGCCCGCGCCCACCAGGTTATGGATACGTACACAAAAAAGGTAAAACTTTTAAGATCGAAGGAACTTAAATCCGGAAAGAAATTGAGAAAATCAGGTTCGAATCCAGGACTGCTTGAAAGTTTGTCCGACAGTCCGGTTCCCCCGCACGCATCCGCATAGACAATCACAGCCAGGCCGATAGAACCAGCCATTGCCAGCGCAAACTGAAGCACGTCCGTGTAAACAACGCCGTAGAGTCCTGAAAGCAGCGAATAACTCAACGCTGCCGCTGCCAGCACGAGTAACAAAACGTCCGGAGCGTTCAGTTCACCGAAAAAAGGGAGATTCAGGATTGCAGTCTCGGGCAGGTTCAACAAGGCCTTGATAGTCTTTGCCATTGCCAGTGTCACCGAGGCCATAACAATACAGTTTATCAGCACGCCGTCGAAAAACACCTTGAATACGCGCAAGGCAGAGGTGGCCGTGGATGGCTTATAGCGTTTCGTGATAAATTCAATGTCTGTCATCACCTCTGTTCTTCGCCAGAGTCGGGCAAAGAAGAAAACGGTGGCGGTCTGGCCTATGGCGGCAGAAAGCCAGAACCAATGGCCGTAAATCCCTGTTTGA
>JAUWKC010000217.1 GCA_030607345.1 Planctomycetota bacterium
GTTTAAACTTATTTTGCTCCTGTAAGCTTCCGTGAAAAGGCCGATGCGGGTCGTGTGAATTGGCCATTAGGAAAAAAGGCTGCTCTTTGTTTGCTGCCTGTTGGAAAAAGTCTTTGGCAAACTTATAGTAAAGTTTCGCGTCACGGCCGTGCCCCAATTCTCCGACATCCTTCACCATATCCCACTTAAACTTATGAATAGGCGCCAGATGCCTGACCTTGCCGAGGATGCCGTTGAGGTAGCCGGCCTTATGCAGGCTCTCCTGCAGGGTCGGCACATTGGTGTTAATCGGCTGGAAACCCTCGGCCCCATTGCGGTGGGGGTAGCGGCCGGTCATCAATACGGAACGGCTGGGCTGGCAGACCGCTATCGTAATATGAGCATGGGCAAAACGCATACCCTCGGAAGCCAGACGGTCAATGTTAGGCGTAATATCTGGAGTCTGCCCACCGAAGCAGCCCGGTGAATCGCAGTTCATATCATCGGCTGTTATAAATAGAATATTCGGTTGCTTTTTCCTCTTGTCGGCCGAAAATACCTGCGCCTGCCCCGACACCAGCATCGCAGCTCCCAGCCCCATTGCTCTTAATAACTGACGACGTGTGGTGAGATTTGTGCTCATTTTTCTCCTTGTTCTTAACAGGTTCATTGTTCGTAGTTCGTTGTTCGTAGTCTATGAACTATGAACTCACAACTACGAACTTATTTTATTGTCGAGCACGGACCATTGTTGCGACTTCGGCGGTTTTTCTTTCGCGCAGCACTTCCACACCACAAAGGACCGGCACGCCGTTCTTCGATAAGAGATTCTTATCCTGCGCAACGAGTTCGATTTCCAAATTTTCCCTAACCGCAATGCCCCGGAACTGTCGTACAATAGCTTTGCGGGGACCTCCTGCCTCCCTGACAATGTCGAAGCCGTCGAGAACCACCTGTCCCTGCAGCTTGATGTCGAAGATGCGTTTGCCTGCCTGCTCATTATCGAAATCTGCAAAATATAGTCTGACCGTATATTCGGCGGGCTTATCTGCCTTGGACAAAAGCGGCACGATGCAGCGCCTAAGTCCACGGGCACAGGAAGCAAACAGCCAGGGAGCGTCGGTTCCATCCACAGTCTGAGTTTCGCTGTTGCGCCGAGGATACTCCGGCCCGCCAAAAAAGTCCATTCCCAGTTTGAGTGAGAAGCCCAATGCTGCACGGTCTCGAGGCAGTCCGGGGCGCGGGTAGCCGAACCATAGTCTACCGTTTCTGTCGCGTCTGTCGCCGGGTGCGCCGAGGTTGACGGCCAGGTGTTGAACGGGCGTGTTGGCTCCGCCGGTGCTGTAGATGCCCCATCGGTCGTAGCCCGGGCGAGGCTCAAGTGCAATCGAGCAGACTATGGGGAAAAGGCAAATGCAGCCGGCACTGGCTTCAGGTGCAAGGACCAGGCCGTCAGCGGGAATTGCGTTAATCCAGCATCCGGTTCGATGCCCGGAGAAATGACGTATGCCGCTGTCGTTTTGCAGGTCGTAGTAGCTCGTATAGCCCGAACGCATCAAAAGCATTTGTGGGCAGGCGGAAATCGCTCCACAGTGGTGACCCGGGCGCAGGAACTGCCACGTTGTCTCGGCACCGGTCAGTGGGTGACTGCGTGTCCTTTGCCGGCCGGTCTTGAGGTCAAACGCCCAGGGTTCAGCAATGACTATATCGCCGATGATAAGCGGACGATGGCGATAGTTGGCGTCTTTGGCCCAGAGCACCTCACCATTTTTAACCGAGAGAGCCACCAGCCGACGCTGCGAGAACTGGCCCGAGAGGAACTGACTCCAATAATGACCGTTTGCGTTCGCCCCGCACAGGACCACGACGCCGTCATGGTACATCGCCGTCAGCTCGCCGCCGCCTATTCCAATCTTGCTGCAGTCGGTTACATCGACAGCCCTTTCCCAGAGCTTCCCGCCCGTCTGAGCATCCAGCGCAACGGCAAGGCGTACATCGAGTTTCTTTTGCGCTGCTTCTGCTTTTTTGGCCTCTTCGGGGCTAAGGTTCATCAGATGTGTTTTGTCTTGCTGCAGTAACTGCTGCCGCTGTTGCGGCGTCAGTGAACTGTCAATGAAAAACAGCCACCCGTCCCCGGCAGCGATAGTCAGATTAATGATGTTCCGCCGTAAGGCGTCCCCAAGCGGATTGCCCCCGTAATTCCATAGCGTCTCGCCGCTCTGCGTATCAATGGCGAAAATCGAATCCGAGACGCCTGTTTGTTTCATCGCGCTGCCGTAGAGGATACCGTCAACATAGGCGAGGTATCCCCATCGATGTGAGCTGCCTTCGGCGGCGGGAGGCATATTGTAAGTCTGGCGAGTCTGGCCTGTTTCGGCATTGAGCCGCAGACATTTATTGCCGACGGCAACAAAGAAACTATCTTCGCAGGCGGCTAAGTTGCCGCACTCTCTTCTTTTCAATCGCGTCCGCATCGCACCGGGGATATCACGCTTCCACAGCAGAACGCCGTTGTAAGAATCGTAGGCCATTACGACGTTTTCACCCTGGATGAATAGCCTGCCATTGACCGCAAGAGGCGCAGCGGCGGCGTCGTGGCGATTGACCATCGGGGCCGGCCCGGGGGCACCAAACCACAGAAGACCCAGCGGACCACCCACGATTTGGTCGTCGCTGCAGGCCGTGTTGCCCGGTCCGGCATATTGGTGTGTCCATTTGCCTGCTCCGGGCAGTGCTCCACGTTTGAGAGTCGCCCAGCAGCCGTTGGTTTGGCTTACTCGGCATTGTCCTAATTCCAGCCGCCTCAGCCACTGGCCAAGCTGCTCGGAAGAGACGGCACGTGCTTTTCCAGATGTATTGGCCGGCACGCCAAGACAAACAGCGCCGCCGCACGGCTTTAGATGCCGCACAAGCTCATCGGGATTACCGGGTATCTTTCCGGTCAGCAGCAGACTGTCGGAGACAATCAGGTTGGCAAAGTAGTTCGAGTACGGAAGATTCGAAAGATTACCCTCATCAATGATTACACGCTGGCCGTATAGGCCCGCCGCGTCCAGTGCTAATCTTGCTGCGGCAACTTTTTCCGGGTCGGGTTCGACCCCGATAATAGTCAGGTCTGTGCGCCGCGCCAGTTCCCAGACCAGACGGCCATGCTCGGCGCCGACCACAAGGCAATAGCCCTTTGTAACACCGGTCTCCATAACAATCGCTTCGACGGCCGCTTCGTAAACTGCGGTCAGTTCGTCTTGAGGATAAGGGTTCGCTGCATGCCTGATGCGAGAGCTGGGCACCGGAGTTCTTGATTTAGCCGTTCGCTTTGCAGCAAAGCAATAGATTTTGCCTGTATCCGTGCTGACGTAGGCTCGGCCATTGGCGACGGCCAATCCCCGTGCTTTGCCATCGACTTCCGCCTCCCAGACGACCTGGCCGTTGTTCCTGCTGAAGGCATTGACCTGCCCCTGCCCACCGGCAAGCACCAGGTTAGAAGTCAGTATCAATTCCGCATCGCACTCACTTGGCACACGCCACCGGAGGGTCGGCCCGATATTCTCACTGCGGTGCCGGCTTAGTTCTTCTTCTGCAGTTTTTAATTGCTGTTCCCGCTTTTTGCGGTCTTCGCCCCTGGCGCTTCTGAGGTTGCTTCGCAGCGACTTTATCCTGTACTCTAACGAATTACGACGTCTGCTGGCTTCGGCGTACTTAGTTCGGTCCATAGCCATCAGTTGGCGTCCGGTTGCCATATAGGCCATATTCCCCACCACCGCGAGTCGTCGGCCCGGGAACCAGCCGAAGCCCACCCTGCCGGTGTTCTGGTTGAGAGCCAAA
>JAUWKC010000163.1 GCA_030607345.1 Planctomycetota bacterium
CGATAAGAGAACGGCTCAAATTCCTTTTTTATTGCCTCGTCATATCCTTTGCCGTCATTCTGGAGTTTTCGGAGCTGGTTCTCAGCTTCCCTGGTGTCACTGATAATGCCGTCAACATCGCTTCGAATATTATCGCTCCTGTTATAGCTGATTTTGTCAAAGCTGGTCTTCGCAAAGCTCATAATTGAGACCAGCAGCAACAGACAGGCCGCAGCCGTGAAGTATTTTGCCTTGCCGGCCCAGGCCACCGAGCGAGCGACGTTTCGAGGCAGCAGGTTACTTTCTATGTTTGCCAGTCCCAACGCCTGCAGACCGAGCCCGTAAACAACGCCGAAGTCGGAAACACTCTCGTGGAACCTGGCCGCAGAAACACCCGGTGCTGCCGGGAGCTTCTTAAATGCATCCGGTTTTTCAACCGGTATCTGCAGGGTCTGCCGGAGATATTTGAGAAGTCCGCGCATCCTCGTTCCACCACCCAGTGCAACGACTTTGGTCAGTTTTGTGTTGGCATTGGAACTGCTGTAGAAATTGAGCGAACGCTGGATTTCAGAGGCCAAATCCGAATAGACCGGCCTCATTGCGTGGAATATCTGGCGGGCATACTTGCTCATCGGGGCCGTGCGTTTTAGTTTCTCAGCCTTGTGGAAATTCAGCTTGAATGCGTTTGCTATCGCTTTGGTAAAAGCGTTGCCCCCCATCGCGATACATCTCTGCCAGACGGTTGACTTCGTGCAAACCACCAGGTCCGTATTCTCGGCGCCAATATCCAGAATAATTATCGCCTGGTTATCCGACTTTTCCAGCTCAGAGCGGTCGTACAGGACATAATTATACAAGGCCATCGGCGCCATCTGAACGCTGGTGACAGCGATGCCCTCTGCCTTGAAATACGCCAGCAGTGAATCCACCACCTCGTTTTTGATGGCAAAGATACCTACCTTGGTTTCCGAACCGCCGGCCTCGCTCATCAACTGCCAGTCCCACTGGACTTCGCTGATATCAAAAGGAATCTGCTGACTTGCCTCGAATTTGACAATTTCCGGAATCCGCTTCTGCTCAACAGGCGGCAGGTTCACAAATCGGGCAAAACTGTTCTGGCTGGGTACGGAAATGATTATGTCGTCTTTGCCGAGCTCATTCTGCTCCACGAAGCGGCGCAGACTTATCGCAATCAGTTCGTCCCTTTCCGACTCCTTAACACCGGGCCCGCTGAGAATCTTGCCGTGAGCAACATTGTCAAACCCGATTACTTCGACACCGCCGTTTTCGGTTATGCCCAGGCGCAGAGCTTTCAGCGCGTTGTTGCCTATATCTATGGCCCAAACCGTACCGAATTTCGCCGCCATGATTAACCTCCGGTGCTTATAGACCAAACCTGGCCTGAATAGCCTTGTCTGGCTGGCTCAACAACTGTAAATTATACCATATTATGAGAACCTTTGCCATAGAAACTCTTGGGTGCAAGGTCAATCAGTACGAAAGCCAGCAGATTCGGGAGCTGTTGGAGTCCCTCGGCCTTTCGCAGGTCAGCGACTACCGCCAAAAGCCCGACCTCGTCGTGGTCAACACCTGCTGTGTTACCCGTACTGCCTCAGCCAAAAGCCGCCAATGTATTCGAAAGGCCCGAAAGCTCATTCCTGATGCCGTCCAGGTCGTCATCGGCTGTCTGCCGACGGCACAAACCGGTGAACTGAACAATCTTGGCGAAAACATCCATTTCATCCGTCATCAGGACGACCTGGCCGCTGCACTTAACCGCATAGTTGAGTCGCTACCTGTCCAGCGGCTTTCGCATGCCTCACGGCCCCAAGTTTTTCGTCCGTTCGGCTACCCATCTATTAGACCAAAAATTGAGTCTAAGGTCAAGTATAAAAACAACTTATCCGGACAACTCGGCCTTGGGCCGCTGACCGCCTTTAAGGGCCATACAAGGGCCTTTTTGAAGGTCCAGGACGGCTGCGACGGCTTCTGCAGCTATTGTATCATACCCACGGCACGCCCGTTTGTTCGCAGCAAGCCCCCCGAAACGGTACTGCGCGAAGCACAGGCCCTGGTCTCCGCCGGTCACAGGGAAATAGTCATAACCGGAATTTTCCTGGGCGCTTACGGCCAGAAAAGCGTCAGACGAAAGACCTGGCCGTATCCGCAAAACCATAAACTGCCGGAGTTACTCGACAAAATCGCCGAAATCCCAGCTCTTGAACGAATCAGGCTCAGTTCCCTCGAACCGTCCGATGTGACCGGCCAACTGCTCGACACCTTCCGAAACCATCGTAACATTATGCCGCATTTGCACTTATCGCTGCAATCCGGTTCGAACGCGGTCCTGAGGAAAATGTGCCGACAGTACACAGCCGACGATTTTGCCGTGACCGTCGAGGCAATCAAGGCAAAGCTTGACCGGCCCGCTATAACGACCGATATTATTGTCGGCTTTCCAGGTGAAACGGATGCCGATTTTGAGAGAACCGTTCAGCTTGCCAGGCGTGCGCTCTTCGCCAAAATGCATATTTTCAGATTTTCACCTCGCCGGGGCACCGCTGCGGCGGCAATGCAAGAGCCCGTCGATAACAAAGTTATAAAGGAGCGCTCAAAGCTGCTGCGGGACCTGGATGTCGAATTGGGCGCAATGTTCCGCCGGCAGTTTATTGGCGAAACTGCCACAATCCTGCTGGAGAACACAAATGGCCGGCCTTCAGGCAGAAGCGAAAGATATTTTATGGTCGCTCTGGACCGAGAAGCCACGAACTACCGCAAAAACGACCTCGTAACCGTCAGACTCCTTGAAAACAACAACCCAATGCTCGGCACAGCAATATAGCCCCGGCCACTGCGCAAATTGCCCCCCCGGGCCACTATAGTATAGCCCGCGTATACCTGCTGCTCCGCTTCAGTTACGCCGAAAGCGGGTGGGGGCAATCGAACCGGCGTGACCAGTTTAGAAGGTGTGCAGCAGACCGAGAAGAAGCGGGCGAAGGGGATCGAACCCTCGTAGCTGGCTTGGAAGGCCAGTGCATTACCACTATGCTACGCCCGCGGGCAAAAAATGACTAACGACTATTGATTAACAATCGTACATGGCTTACCTTTTAGAATCTGAGGCTATTATACAAGTACGAGTTGCATGTCTTCAAGAGTGAATTTTGTAAAGGCGAGCGAAATGGATACCTCAAAAATGAGTTTGGCTGCAAAAGCGGCTGCAATTGAACTGGCAGGCGTGAAAAACAGTGTCAAGAATAAGGCCCTGGCAGCGGTGGCTGAGAGACTGAAGGCGCAGAGCAGGCAAATCGCGGCTGCGAATGAAAAGGACCTGGCGGCGGCAAAGAAAGGTAATCTGGCGGGGCCACTGCTGAAACGGCTGAAATTCGATGAGGCTAAAATCGCCGACGTGTGCGCGGGAATCGAGAGCTTAATCCGGCTGGAGGACCCTGTGGGCAAGATTCTGGTGGCTACAGAGTTGGATGCGGGGCTTGAACTTTATAAGGTTAGCTGCCCCATCGGAGTTATCGGGGTAGTATTCGAGTCCCGGCCTGATGCTCTGGTGCAAATCTCGACGCTGTGCCTGAAATCGGGTAATGCGGTGCTGCTGAAAGGAGGCAGCGAGGCAGAAAATACCAATACGGTGCTGGCTGAGTGCATAAGGGCGGCAAGCGAGAAGGCTGGTCTGCCGAGCGGGTGGCTTCAACTGCTCCATACCCGTCAGGATGTGGCGGAGATGCTGCGGCTGGATGAGTGTATCGACCTTATTATACCCCGCGGGAGTAACCAGTTCGTTCGGTATATTATGGGAAATACGAATATTCCGGTGCTGGGTCACGCCGAGGGTGTGTGCCATGTTTACGTTGATGGGGAGGCTGAGGTTGATATGGCAGTGCGGATAGCGGTTGATTCGAAGTGTCAGTATGTTGCGGTTTGTAATGCGGCCGAGACGCTGCTGGTGGATGAGATGATAGCGGGGGAGTTTCTGGCGGCGGTGAAGGAGGCGTTCGATGAGGAGGGGGTTGAACTTCGCGGGTGCGAGAGGACGCGGGCGATAGTCGATGTGAACGTTGCGACGGAATTGGACTGGCGGGCAGAGTACCTCGATAAGATACTTGCGGTAAGAGTGGTCGGCGGAGTGGGTGAGGCGATTGGGCATATTAATGAGTACGGGTCGGGACATACCGATGCGATTGTGACGTCGAACAGGCAGACGGCGGAGCGGTTTATGGAGATGGTGGATTCGGCGGGCGTTTTCTGGAATGCGAGTACGCGGTTCTCGGATGGGTACCGGTACGGGCTGGGCGCGGAGGTCGGGATTAGTACGAATAAGATTCATGCCCGCGGACCTGTTGGGCTGGAGGGGCTGGTGATTTATAAGTGGAAGCTGTTCGGGTCGGGACAGGTGGTGGCGGATTATTCCGGGCAGGAGGGGAGGAAATTTAGGCATAAAAAGCTGCGATAGGCGCCTTATAGGCACGGAGGATGGGTTCGCCTTTGGCGAATCTGCGCTGCGCTGCGATGTTTGGCGGCGAGTGGCTGGGTTTGAAATCAGCTTTGAATTGGCTTTGTTTTTTGGAGCCTCCAGGGGTGGTTTGTGTTCGTAAGGCCTTGTTATAGCTGAGGTTAGGTTCATTAGCAGGGGTTGGGAAATTGGCTTTGTTTTGCATAAAAGGTGTTGTTTTGTGCGCGCGGTTTGCCTGCAACGGGGGAAAGAAATCAAAGAGCAAAATGCAAAAAGCAAAAATGCGGAGGCCCGCTGCGCGGGCGGAATTAGA
>JAUWKC010000095.1 GCA_030607345.1 Planctomycetota bacterium
CAGAGTAGTATTAGTCCCACTCAACGAGCACATAGATATAATCTATCAACGTTTTTCTGTGAGCGATGTTGTCATTATTCTTAATTTGTAACTGGAGTGAATTTATGTTTTCGAGTGTATCCACAACCCCTGTAACATCCCACGAGTCTATAGCCTCATGGGATTCTTCTTCATGCACAGGAGCATTCATTGCTGCCCAAACCATCGGCTTAGTCGGCCAGCCTGTGCCGATAGACCATTTTAATTTTCCCTTGGTAAATCGTTCTTCCTCGAAGTGTTCGACACGAACAACGACTGATTTTATTACAGCATCTGCCGGGATGGATACATCTGAAAAATCAAAGGATACGTATGAGCCGAAGCTGATTTCACAGCGCTCGTTATCGCTGGATTGGACAAGGTTGGTTTTGCCGTCTGCTGATAATGTTTTTCTGTTTCTTTGATTATAGCCATCCAGTACGGTCAATTTTGTTATCTTTGGCGGAGCCGGATTTACTGTAATGGTAAATGATTGGGTATCCAGGGCCGGGGTGCTATTGCTATCGGCGACCTTGACCACCACCTTATTATCCCCTGCTTGGGTCGGTTTCCATTGTATCAACCCGGTAGCGGAATTTATGGTCATATCATCAGGGTTGGTGGTTAAGGAGTAAGCTAAGGTATCTGCTACATCCGGGTCTGCGGCGTTAACATCGTATATATATAACGCACCGGCGGTAGCTGTGGTTACAGGTGCTGAAGTGATTACCGGGGCATCGTTTACCATATTGACTGTAACATTTACCTTAGCGGTATCAGTTAGGCCTTTGTTGTCGCTAATAGTATATGTGAATGCGTCGCTGCCGTAGAAGTTCGCGTGGGGGCTATAGGTCAGCGTGCTGTCGGGGTTGATAGTGACCGAGCCATTGGTGCCCTGGCGGACAGCGGTTACCGTAAGGGTGTCATTATCTATGTCAGTGTCGTTCGCCGGCACGTCAATGGTTACTATCGGCGTGTCCTCCTGGGTAGTCGCAGTATCATCATTGGCCACTGGCGGGTCGTTGACCGGGGAGACCGTGATTGACACGGTTGCAAGAGCGCTGTCCGCTGTGCCGTCGTTGACCTTGAAGGTTAAGCTGTCTGACCCGCAGAAATTCGCGTTGGGCGTATAGGTCAGGTTTGGCGCTGTCCCATTCAAGCTCCCGTGGAATGGCCCCGTTACCGTACTGTAGGCCAACGGGTCTGAATCCGGGTCACTGCCCGTCAGGCTAATCGTTACAGGCGTATCCTCCATTGTGGTTACTGAATGAGGCTTTGCCACAGGGAGGAGATTCGGAGCGACATTGATGGATACCGTTGCCGGGGCACTGTCCACTTCGCCGTCATTCAACTTGAAAGTGAAAATGTCCTGACCTGTGAAGGAAGGTTCGGGCGTGTAGATGAACCTTCTGTTGGTATTGAAGTTCGAGTCGAAGGTGAGTATGCCGTGCTCAGGTTCTGTGCAGATAATGAACATTAAGGGTTCGCCATCCACATCACTGCCTGTCAAGGCAGCGGATACGGATTTGTTTACTTTTGTCGTTTCAGACTGGGGATTTGCTATAGGAGCATCGTTTACGGCCAGCACTGTAACCGATATCATCACCTGGTCACTATCAGTCTTGCCGTCGTTGACGCTGAATGTGAAATTGTCTGGTCCGTTGTAGTTCAACGCCGGCGTGTAAGTTATATTGGGCGCTGTCCCGCTCAAGCTCCCGTGGGACGGACCTGTTATCACACTGTAGGTTAGCTGCTCTCCATCGGGAGCACTTCCCATTAAGGTAATCTGCACCGGTGTCTCCTCCTGTGTCGTTACACTACCAGGCTCGGCCACTGGCGGGTCGCTGAGCGCGCTCACTGCAAATAATGCTATAGCTGAGAGAATTACTAATGCTGAAATCAAGGCAAATATCCTCTTTATAGCTCCTGGATGAAAAACGTACCGGCGGATTCGCTTGAAAGTCTTTATCTTCTGTGGAGGTTTAGCCTCGATGCTTTGTCGTTCTTCGATTTTGGCCTTCACGGCTGTGGCTTCGGCCTTCGCCGAGGCGAGCAGGCCCTCTTCTGCCTTTGCTCTGGTTAGAGCCTCAGACTTTGTCTTTTCTTCAGCTTTGGCTAATTTTTCCTCTGCCTGGGCTAACGCCGCGGCATACGACCGGATTTTTTCTTCCGCTTCTGCCTCGGCAGCCGCTATCGCCTCTTTAGCCTGGGCCTCGCCTCTTTGTCGTTCTTCGATTTCAGCCTTCAGGCCCTCTTCTGCTGCCTTTGCTCTGGTTAGAGCCTCAGTCTTTGCCATTTCTTCAGCTTTGGCTAACTTTTCCTCTGCCTGGTTTAGTGCCGCGGCATAGGACCGGATTTTTTCTTCTGCTTTTGCCTCGGCTGCCGCTATGGCCTCTTTAGCCTGAACCTCGGCCCTCTCTGCCAAGACACTATACCTGCGATACTGCGTGAGCAGCATCTTTTCTGCTTCGGCTTTCACTTTTTGTTCCGCCGAGGTCCTGGCCTCAATTTCTACCCTTAGCCTTTGCTCTGCTTTGGCCCTTGCCTGGGATTCGGCCTTCAGCCTTTCTTTTATTTTGGCCATTGCATTGGCCTTTTTCTTGTTAAACAGGGCACTTAAGAAGTTACGGTGAGATGTTCTCTTCATTTGTGTTTCAGAGGTCTGGGGTACCTGCGGCTGTAGCTCTGGCTCGTTATGGGCGGCGCGTCGCTGTTCAGGTGCGCCATAAGGCTGCTGGGCACTATCGTTTTGTTGCATCGGTACTCCTTTGAAAACCGATGAGATTTTTTTGGCTAATCCTGCCTTATTCCTTTTGTGCCCTGACATTGATTATCTCCCGGCCAAAGTAAAGTCAGGCCGCCATTGGTTGTTTCATCTGCCGAAGCATTACTATTGTGTCTTTTTCATAAGCTCACTCTGCGAAGGTATGGGTAAACCAACGTAGACAGTGCACACGAAGTCGTTTTCGTCTATACATTCCGGTGACTTTAGTCAAAATCAAGGGGATACGATGTTCCTTGGACATCCCAATAGGTCTCGAAATTGCGCTTGACTGCGTGTTTGATTGCAAGTATCCTTATGAGCACAGAGATTATTTTTAGTACTCCCAAACAAGCCTTCGGCGAGCTCAGGCCAGGGTTTGAGGGTGTTACCCAGGGTTGCTTTAATAAGGATACATACGTTTCGGCCTGCTCGTGCTACGCAGCGAAGTCCTGCTTCGCAGAGTAGTATTGGAAGGGGTGTTCGACTAACAGAAGAAGGGCAAGGTCCGGTAATCGAAAGGAGATATTTATGAGAAATAAGAGAAGCAGAAAAAATCGCGAGCTAACTCGCAGGGATTTTATCAAGACATCAGCGGTGGCGGGTGCTGTTTTAGCATCAGGTACAAATCGTATCTTTGCGGCTGGTTCCGACAAAATACGTGTTGGTCTTATCGGCTGCGGTGGGCAGGGTACCCGGGATATTGTCAGTTGCGTTAAGAGTTCGCCGGGCGTGGAGATTGTGGCAATGGGTGACTTGTTTGAAGACCGCCTGCAGCAGTCGCTCGACAAGCTCAGGAAGGACGTGCCCGCCGCTGTGAAGGTCGCTCGAAACAAGCGTTTTGTGGGTTTTGACGCATATAAGAGAGTATTGCAAACCGATGTGCACATGGTCCTTTTGACGGCGCCGCCTCACTGGCGTGCGGAGCATTTCCGGGCGGCTGTTGAAGCTGGTAAGCACGTGTTTATGGAAAAGCCAGGAGGGGTGGACCCGAAGGGGATTCGTTCAGTTATCCAGACGGCGGAGCTCGCCAAGCGAAAGCGCCTATCGGTGGTCGCGGGCACTCAGCGCCGACACAGCAAGAAATACCAAGAGATTATCCAGCGGATTCATGACGGTCAAATTGGGAAGATAGTGGCGGCCCAGGGCTATTGGAATGGCAGTGATATGTTAGGCTACTGGAAATACTGGGAGAAGACTGACCGGCTGTATGGTATGGAATGGCAGTGCCGAAGCTGGCCTTGGTTCACTTGGACCAGTGGTGATCATATTGTCGAGCAGCACGTCCACAATCTCGACGTCCTCAACTGGGCAATCCAGGCGCATCCGGTGCAGTGCATGGGTATGGGCGGTCGGGCCGTGCGAGACCTGGGCAATATCTATGACCACTTCGCCGTGGAGTATGAGTATCCGAACGGTGTTCGCGTATCGAGTATGTGCCGCCAGATCACCGGCAGCACCGACAGGATTGCTGAACGTGTTGTGGGCACCAAAGGCGTAGCCGATGTCGATCTGGGCATTATTACTGGCGAGAGACCTTTCAAGTATGAAGGGTCCGACCCCGACCACTATATCCAGGAGATGGCTGACCTAATCCGGAGCATCCGTGATGGTTCCCCAATCAACGAGGGAAAGCAGGTGGCTGAGAGCACCATGAATGCCGTCATGGGCCGGATGAGCGCATATACCGGCCGGGCGCTGAAATGGGACTGGGCGATGAATGCGTCCAAGCTTGACCTTAGTCCTGGGAAATATGAGTTCGGCGATTTGCCGGTGAGGCCGGTCGCTGTTCCGGGTAAAACAAGACTTATTTAATTTAACAAATTTTCGATTAATAACGGCTAACTGAAAGGACAACTTATGGAAACCAAAACAATACAAGAAACACAGAGCTTGTCGCGGAGAGACTTTATCAAGACCTCAGTCCCAATTTTATCGGGATTGGGGGCTGTGAGTTTGTTGTCGGGAACAAACCGAATCTTTGCGGCAGGTTCCGACAAGATCCGTATCGGTCTGATTGGGTGCGGCGGACGAGGCACGTATGATACGGGCAACTGCCTGAACTGTGCAGAAGGTGGGGAGCTCGTGGCAATGGGCGACCTTTTTAAGGACCGCGTGGACAGGTGTCGCGGAACTCTTAAAAGGAAGCTGTCTGATAAAGTGAAGGTAACTGAGGATACGTGCTTTGTTGGCTGGGATGCTCACAAGAAGGTACTTGGGCGTGATGATGTAGATATGGTAATACTGACTGAGCCGCCTCACTTTCGTCCGGGGCATTTACGCGCTGCCGTTGAGGCGGGCAAGCATGTGTTTATGGAAAAACCGGTCGCCGTGGATCCGGCAGGTGTTCGCTCGGTCATTGAGTCGTCACAGATAGCGGACCGGAAAGGCTTGACAATAGTAGCCGGCACGCAGAGTCGCCGGATGGCGCACCTGGTAGAGGGCATGAAGAGGATTCACAACGGGGATATCGGCAGAATCGTTGGCGGCCAGTGTCTCAGACTCGGCGGCGGAATGCTCACGTGGTCGGAGGCGACCAAAGAGCGGCGGCCGACCTGGTCTGATATGGAATGGCAACTTCGCCGGTGGCTGTTCCTGACCTGGCTTTCCGGGGACTTTATCACCGAGATGCACATACACAATTTAGACAGAATGAACTGGGCACTGGACGCCCATCCCGTGCAATGTATTGCTCTTGGTGGTCGGCAGGTGCGGACTGGTCCGGAATACGGAAATGTTTACGACCATTTTTCCGTCGAGTACGAGTATCCCGGCGGGGTACGGATTGAATACATGGGTTCTCAGATTGACAAGATAACCTACCGGCAGGACGCACGGGTGATCGGGACAAAGGGCCGGGCATATACGCACGAGGGCGATTTCATTATCGAAGGGGCCAAGCCGTTCAAATACGATGGGCCGAGTCCGAGTCCGGTGATAAAGCAACATGCGGACCAAATTGCAGCAATTCGCCAGGGTAAGCATTTGAACGAAGGCAAGCGAATCGCTGAGAGTACGCTGACGTGCATAATGGGGCGAATGAGCGCTTATACCGGCCGGGCACTGAGTTGGGATTGGGCGATGAAAGGCTCGAAACTGGACCTAAGTCCGCCGAAGTACGAGTTCGGCGATTTGCCGATGAGGCCGGTCGCGGTTCCCGGTAAGACGAAACTGGTCTAAAATAAAATTGAGTTCCGTAACATCTATGTCGAACCGCTCGAATAAAGTCAACCAACGATTGCGCTGATGTCGATGAGGTACATCTGCCTGCCGCTGCCTTCGTGCGGTGAATCAATGACGACGCTTTGGCCGTCGGGACTGAAACGCGGGTGCGTATCGCATCGCCATTCGCCCTTATATTGCGGCGGTAAATAGAAATGGCCGAGCGGAACTCTTTCGCCGGTCGCTACGTTGTAAAGATAGGGATTTTGCTTTCGCTCTTTGTCCGGATAGGTGTCGTTGAGTATCCACTTATTGCCCGGCAGGTATGTGCAGTGCCCGTTTTTGGGCATAACGTCTTTGCCAACTACCTCAACCCTTCGGCTGCGCTCAGGGCGGGCCTTTCCCGTGCTGTCCTCGTAGAGATAGAATGCGTTTTTGTGTGAATGGTGCCAGGCCCAGGCGAGGATGTGGTGCGGGTCTCGCCAGATAAAGTGCGAGGTTTTGCCGTAGCTATCTACAATATGGATGTCCGAGCCGTCCGGTTTGGCGGTGAGCATTCGCGTGCCGAAACTCCGCAAACCCGCGGCACGCCAGCGGTGCAAAAAGATAAATCGAGAGCCGTCGGTATTAAAGAGCAGATGATTAAAATAGTGTTTTGCGTCTTTGGGGTCGCCGGGAATTTGGCCGAACCTGGCGACGTCCGCGATGGAGATTATCAAATCCCGCCTGCCGGTTTTAAGGTCGATTCGGAAAATGCCTGAATCCTTCGGTGCCAGGTCATCTTTATATGGGTCGGGCAGGCCTGGGTAGCCGTAGCCGG
>JAUWKC010000124.1 GCA_030607345.1 Planctomycetota bacterium
TCGATGTGACAAAAAATGTTTCGTCAACCTTGCAGCAATCTTTGGAAGAGAACATATGTATACTTCACGAATGAAAGACTCTGCAAATTCTGAGCAGAAGGAGAATCCTATGCTTATACCCATGCCCGCCGATATTATGACGAGAAAAGTCGTCACCGTAAAGGCCGACACTCCCATACTTGACGCCCTGGAACTTATCGCAAAAGGCGACGTCTCAGGACTGCCCGTCGTCGACGATGATATGAACATCATCGGAATCCTTTCCGAAAAGGACGTCATAAGCCTGCTCTATATCGAGGATGACGAGCAGGAAAGAACAGTCGCTGACTTTATGACACAACCGGCACTTTACTTCGAGGACAGCGAGAGCCTCCTGGATATCTGCGACTTCCTCAAGAAAAACGTCTTCAGAAGGGTGCCGATTACATCGAATGGAAAACTCGTCGGAATCATAAGCATAAGAGATGTCATCGAGTTCATACTTCGCCTGCGAGGAAGAGTGCCTCTGTCCGCCTACTCTTCGCAGCAGTAACGCCTCGATACCTCTTGGTAGCTGATGCCGGCAGCCTTTCTGCCTGACGGTTGTCGGCTTGCCCGCTCAAACCGGACGGTTCCTGTCAACCGCGGCACAGCGCTTCAGACACAACCGGACTATAATCGAACCGGGTTGCCGTCTACATTCTTCCTTCGCCGTGACCATAGCACGAAAATTCCACGCGATTACCCGTTTTTCATTGGCTATAGAGGTATTTTCATCACTGCACCTCAAAACGGGTAATCGCATGGGAAAAACGCTTGATGGCGGCGGCCTGACCGTGTAATATCCAGTTTGGCGCGGATGTGGCGGAATTGGCAGACGCGCAGGCTTCAGGTGCCTGTGGGCTTTTAGCCCGTGGAGGTTCGAGTCCTCTCATCCGCAGTGTGGCCCGTCTTGAGCGTATGTATGCTCGAGACGGGCTGGCATTTGCAGCAAAGGGAGACCGGCCCTGCGAGCCTTGGCGGGTTCGGGTTACAGCCGTCGAAGGTGGAGGAAGGCGCGTCGGTATGGCCCCGGCTGAGAGCTTTTAGCCGCGAACGAAGCGAAAAATCTCAAAAATTATTGAAACGGGTCTCTTGCGTACAGTTTCCAGGTGCTGTATAATGCTTTGTTTGGTTCTGTCAACAGGTACGATGAAGCCGGGCTTGGCAGTTACGTAGGCCGTGTGAGAACCGCTGACAGGTTGCGTTTTGTGCGGTTGGATGCGGCGGTCGGTTTTTTCGAGTGATATTAAGGAACAATTATGCCCACGATAAACCAGTTAGTCAGGCGTCCGAGGGCCAAAACCAAGGGGCGAAAGCGCACCTCGGATATCAGCGGTTCGCCGCAGAAACGCGGGGTCTGTCTTATTGTAAGGACCCAGACGCCCAAAAAGCCGAACTCGGCCCTGCGCAAGATTGCCCGTGTCAGGTTGACCAACCAGAAGGAGGTGACCGCTTACATACCGGGCATCGACCACAACCTTCAGGAGCACAGCACGGTGATGATTCGTGGCGGCAGGGTCAGGGACCTGCCGGGCGTGCGGTACCATATTATCCGGGGCGTTCTTGACTGTGCCGGTGTGACGGCCCGCAAGCAGGGCAGGAGCAAGTACGGAGCGAAGAAAGGCAAATAGGCCGAGAGAATCCGAACGGCGCGTTTCGAGTTTTGTTTTTTGTGTTGTTTGAGTGAGGTTATTATGGCTAAAAAGTTCACCGCTTCAAGCCGGCAGTTGAAGCCGGACCCGCAGTATAACAGCAAGCTGGTCTCGAAGTTTGTTAACTCTCTGATGTTGGGTGGTGAAAAGAGTGTCGCCCAGCGGGTTTTCTATGACGCAATGGATATAGCGTCAAAGAAAGTCAAGGATGTCGAGCCGATTGAGCTGTTCGAGACTGCGATTAACAATGTAAAGCCCCTGCTGGAAGTTCGCAGCAAGCGAGTTGGCGGAGCCAGCTACCAGGTTCCGATGCAGGTGAGCTATAAGCGTCAGCAATCGCTGGCTTTTCGCTGGATAATAGCCTCGGCCAGGTCCAAGAAAGGCAAACCTATGTGCCAGCGACTGGCTTCTGAACTGATGGATGCTTATAACAAACAGGGTGGTGCGATGACCACGCGAGAGAATGTTCATAGAATGGCTGATGCGAACAAGGCCTTTGCGCACTTCGCATGGTAAGAGTTGTTGCTTTTGCTGCCACGGTTCGTTTAACGAATAACCGTGGCAGTTTTTTATTGAGATAGGGACAAAGTGCAGGGTCAAGAGTTGAAGAACGGTATGTACTATGGGCGGTAGCCTGGAAAAGTTGCGAAATATCGGGATTATGGCGCACATCGACGCCGGCAAGACGACGGTGACGGAGCGCATTCTCTACTATACCGGCAAGACCTACAAGATGGGCGAAGTCCATCAAGGCACTGCCGTTATGGACTTTATGGCCGAGGAACAAAAAAGAGGCATTACCATTACGTCGGCTGCAACGCGGTGCCCCTGGAAGGATTTTCGGATTAACCTTATCGATACGCCGGGGCACATTGATTTTACCGCCGAGGTCGAGCGCTCTTTGCGGGTTCTCGATGGCGCCGTGGCGGTATTTGACGGCAGTGAGGGTGTGCAGGCCCAGAGCGAGACCGTGTGGCGACAAGGATTGAAATATGGGCTGGCTTGCCTGTGCTTTGTAAATAAGATGGATAAGACCGGCGCCGATTTTGAAATGACGGTTGAAAGCATTCGGGACAAGCTCCTGGCCAATCCGATTGTATTGCAGATACCCATCGGCGCCGAAGAGTCGTTTGCGGGAATTATAGACCTTGTGACAATGCAGGCCGTTTTCTATAAGCCCGAAAAGCTGGGTTCCACCTTTGAAGAAACCGAGATTCCGGCAGGGCTGATTGAAAACGCCCGGCAGCAGAGGCACCAAATGCTTGAGCTTGCCGCTGAGTTTGACGAAGAGCTGCTGGATGCTTACGTGCACGATAAGCCTGTTGACGCCGAAATGATAAGGCGGGCGGTCAGAACCGGGACGCTGAAAAACAAGCTTCATCCTGTCTTCGTCGGCTCGGCGTTGAAGTACATTGGCATCCAGAGAGCGCTTGACGGGGTGGTTGCATATCTGCCGTCCCCGCTGGAAAGGCCGGAGATAGTCGCCCACAAACCGGACGACGAAAGCCATAAGGTGAAAGTCAAATGCGACCGCGCCGGCAGTCTGGTTGCGCTTGCGTTCAAAATCACAGGTGATAAGCACGGGGACCTGCACTTCCTGAGGATTTATCAAGGCAGATTGAAGTCCGGCACCAGGGTTCTGAATGTCAACCGTGACAAACGCGAAAACATCACGCGAATATTTGAGATGCACGCCAAAGACCGCAAAATCCTGGATTCGGTTGCTGCCGGCGATATTGTT
This sequence comes from Planctomycetota bacterium, assembly GCA_030607345.1. Next base: position 3,415 of record JAUWKC010000124.1, read on the forward strand.
GCCGTTGTGGGCTTAAAGCAGACCCTTACGGGCGATACCATCTGTGATACGAGAAACCCCATCATTTTGCCTAATATTACTTTCCCAGAGACGGTTGTCAGCATGTCAATAGAGCCAAAAACCGCAACGGACAGGGTCAAACTGGCTGATGCACTGGCCGCTTTGAGACGAGAGGACCCAACTTTTGAGTCCGCGGTGGATAGAGAAACAGGCCAGACAATCATCCGGGGCATGGGCGAGCTGCATCTGGAAATACTCCAGCACAAGCTAATCAGGGACATGGGCGTTGACGTGCGTACAGGAAAGCCAAGGGTCGCTTACAAGGAAGCTATCACAGAAGCTGCTCAGGCCGAGGGTAAATTCATACGTCAAACTGGGGGGCATGGGCAATATGGGCACGTCGTTTTGGCTATTGAACCGCTCCCAACCGAGCATGGTTGCTGGAGCCGGGATGTTGAATTCGAGAGCCGGGCGGGAGGCGATGTGATTCCGAAAGAGTACATTTCTGCCGTGGAAAGGGGTGCAAGAGAGGCGTTAAGCAGCGGGGTCTTGGGCAGCTATCCTGTTGTGGGAGTTAAGGTTACGTTGGTCGATGGCTCGTTTCATTCGGTTGATTCTTCTGATTTGGCCTTTGAGCAGGCTGCTGCAATAGCCGTTGAGAAAGTGCTCAGACGGGCCGGGCCGGTGCTTCTTGAACCGATTATGCGGCTCGAAGTGGTGGTGCCGGAAGGCAATTTTGGGGCGGTCCAGAGCAGCTTGCTGGCCAAAAGGGGTACGATAACGGACTATCGCCTGCACGGAAAGATGAGGGTGATTGATGCCAGGGTGCCGTTGGCTGAGATGTTCGGCTACTCGTCTGATATCAGAAGCGCCACTGCCGGCAGGGGGAGCTTTACTATGGAGCCGTACAGCTATGAAAAGACGCCGGAAGAGATAGCCGAACGGATAATCCTGTAAAAATGGCAGTTTTTTTGCGTTCTGAACAATAATTTTTCGAGAATGTGTTGACAGTAATTGTCTTTGGAAGTAAATTAGAGGTTTTCATTTGAAGCGAGCAATGGCAAGGATGGCGTTGCGACTGTAACGGAGTTGCTGTATATCTGTTATTTGGTTGTCAGGGATGGTTGTTTGAAGAGGTGCTTCGGGAACTCAGCAGTGTCAAAGCTGGTGAATCGGTTGTGTGGGTTCTGTGCTTGCGAGGCGGTTGCCTTGGCCCCGAAGCGAGCCGGTAATACAAGTTGTTAAGGAAGGCCAGAGAAGTCGGAAGCCAGGAGCAGTAGCCCCGGTGGCAAACTGAACGATTGCCGGGAGTTGTTGTTTCTTTCGACTGGGAAGTAAGCCTCTCCTGCCAAAACTAAGCGAGATATACCTGGCGTGGTAGAAAAGGCGCTATTGTCTTGCGGCAGGGGATTTTTTTATATTGTGCTTGGCCCATAAGCTGATATTATACTGGCGCTTACGAGTGTAGGATTGCAGATTCGAGGCCGGCCGGCCCGAACCGGCTGGGAATGAAAAGTTATGGCTACTGATACTGAAAGAATAAGAATCAGGATGGAAGCCTACGACCACAAGGTCCTTGACGCCTCGGCGAAGGACATAGTGGAACACGCCCGAAGGACCAATACCCGGGTCAGTGGCCCTATACCTTTGCCCACGCGTATTGAAAGATATACTGTGCTGCGAAGTCCGCACATTGATAAGAAGTCCCGCGAACAATTTGAACTGAGGACCCACAGGCGTCTGATTGATATTTACGAGGCAAATGCGCGGACAGTGGAGGTGCTCAACCGTCTGGTGGTACCGGCCGGCGTGTTTGTAAAGATAAAGGCTTGAGCTTTGGCCGGCCTGTCGAATTGAAGAGTCTGAAGCGCAAAGAGTTGAATATGGCAACGCTGCTTGGCAGAAAAGTTGGTATGACCCAGGTGTATGACGAGGCGGGCAGGATGCTGCCGGTTACTGTTATACAGGCTGGTCCCTGTGCGGTTCTGCAGGTCAAAACGACCGAGTCAGACGGTTACAATGCCGTACAGTTGGGCTTTGATGACGTAAAACCGTCTCAGCGGAAGAAGCCTCAGATTGGCCATACGGAAAAAGCCGGCACGGCGCCGAAAAAGTTCGTCAGGGAGATGCGTCTGCTGGATGGCGTCGAAGTTGATTGTAAGGTGGGAGACCTGCTTACCGTCTCGGTTTTTGAGGAGAACAAATGCGTCGATGTTACCGGTACCAGCAAAGGCAAAGGCTTTGCCGGGGTGATGAAACGTCATGGGTTTCATGGCTTTCCCGCCTCGCACGGTACCGA
>JAUWKC010000104.1 GCA_030607345.1 Planctomycetota bacterium
CCCAGCGGCATTTGCGAAACGCCGTCCATATTTATTGGCGTAGTCTGTTTGATGTCGGCGTAATTGCGCAAATCCCGCCATAGGACAACGATCTTCAACGGCGGGTCAGCGGATTGCTTCAATAAGTCTACCGCTTCATGGAAGGGCATCGCAGAAGACAGCCCTGACAGGTCAACAACCTGTTCAAGCTGTTTTCTCGTCCTGCTGTCATCATCTGTTTGTCTGATACCAACAGCAAGCGAGAGTTGCTCCCCTGCAATGCCTTTGTAGTGACGTGCCAGGGCGTGTTCGTGTTTGAGAGTCTTCGCTGTCGTTTTAAAAGTATCGTTGAGCGCTTGGCCAAGGTTCTCGATAACAGCTTTCATGCATTCATGAGCTGCGGGTTTGACGTCCTTGTCGAAGGCTACCTCAAGGCGCAGCAAAAGCTGATTCTGAAGCGGACCACCGCCGGCAGAGCCCGCCACGGCAGGGGTCCTTGTTGGCGGCCTCGTTCGTTTAGGCATCTTCATCCACAGCGCTCGCAACTCTTGCTCCTCACGCATTTTATCACCATCTATCATACGCAGCAAGTTGGCCACTTCTTTGTCAGACGTTTTTGCTTTTTGGGGGTAGCTTCCCGCAAGTGCTCCATAAGCAGTTGTGGGAGTTTCTGTCAGAGGCGTGAGAATGATGAATCCGGGAGCCTCCCTTGCCGGTCGGTCGAGTATTTGCCGGACTGCCTTGCCGCCAACGCTGGAACTGTGCACCAGATACTGGATGGTCTCAAAGCTCAATGGCAGTATATCCGGGTCACACGCTATCTTTACAAGGCAGGTTGCCCGGCGTGTGTTTGATGTTTTGGATTCCGGGCGGATGACCGTATCCTGGGCGACGGCTGAGCCGGTGAGGATTAGTGCCGCTGTGATGAGGACAAGTATTCGGGTTTTCATATCAGGTTTCCTTTCGAATTATTGTGAGTGTTTGGATGATTTTCAATCTCGGCAAGGCGTTTTCTTGCCTTTTTGGCAGAGCGGGTATCCGGGAACAGCCGCAGGACGCTTTTGTAGTCTTCGATGGCTGCGGCCCTTTGGCTTGGCCTTTGCCATTTTTTGTCGGCGTAATAGACGATGATAAACGCGGTTGTTTCAATTTCCTCGTTGACCTTTTCGAGCGGGTCTTCGATAGCTGCAAGCTTTGCCCTGAGTTCAGCAATGCGCTGCTGCCGCCGCTGGCGCTCGAGCAGTTCGTTAACGACTTTCAGGGTCGCGTTGGTCTGCGCCCGGAGCAGTTGCAGGTCGGTCTCCATTGCCACAATTCTTCTCTGCTCGTTTGTCGCGGTGACCCTTGCAGCCAATTGCCACGCGCCGACAGCGAGCACAATCACGGCGGCTATGGAAACAAATGTGACTATCTTTCTGCGACGGCTGCGATGAGCGTGTCGACGGGTAATACCTGCCAGGTCGACGGAAACAGGTTCCGGCGACCCGGCCATCCGGTCGGCTTGCTGAAGAAGGCTTTTTATTCTCTCTTGCATTTCCTATTCCTCCATCAGGTCGCCAAGTCTCTCTTTGAGGCGTTTTCTGGCCCGGCTGAGCCTGACATCAAGGGCATTGCGCGATATTCCAAGAATCGTGCTTATCTTCTCTGCCGGCAGCTCCTGAAGATACCTGAGAACCACCGGCTCTCGATACCTGGCGGGCAAGGCCATCACTGCTTTGCGCACGCGCTCAAAGGTGTCACGCCGGACAGGTATATTGTCTGCGCCCCCTGTCCAGGTCGGTGAAGACCTATTGCCGGCTTTCAAAAAGTGCTTCGCCCGGAGCATCTGCCTGTATCGGCACTTACGACATTCGTTTATTGTTATGCTAAAGAGCCAGGTTCGCAGGCTGCAGTCGCCGCGGAACTTTTTCAGCCCGAGATAAGCCTTTAGAAAGACGTTCTGCACGACGTCGTCCACGTCTCCGGGCCAGCCTAACAGCCGATTGGCAAGGGCTGCGACCTCGGCCACGTTATCGTCGAGGATTTTCTCAAAGGCTGAATCCTCCGCCTGCTTGAAGCTCTTGTTCAGCAACTCATCCTGGCAAAGGTCACGTATCGGGCTGCCCAGCGGCTTTTTGGCTTTCTCGGCCATAACCAATATATTAGACCAGCCGGCGGGTGAAAACTTACAAAAAATCCCGCAAAAATCGAGACTGTAGCATTGTTACAGGGTCTCCTTGTATCCTGCTTTTCGTTTTTCACTGTTTCTGCTCCAATGCAACGTACTTATAGTCACTTGTCTGTGCAACAAGACGATTTGAACTTAGCTCGACAAGTTCAATCCCAGTTTATGCCCTCAGCGAGGAACTTTTGACGAACTATTAGCTAAGCATGAGCAATTTTTGAGGGACCTATGGAAAAAGGCTGATAAACACAAGTGCTTAACAGGCAAAAACTTACAAGACCGCGCCCGGCAGGACTCGAACCTGCAACCTTCGGATTCGAAGTCCGCGACTCTGTCCAATTGAGCTACGGGCGCCAAAGTTCTAAGTGCCTATAATATAACCAGTGCCCGCACGTAATGTCAATGACGTCGGCTGGGACCAACGGAATGTTCCCCGGACATCCCATTTGGGCGTCCGAATTAGCTTGACAAAGCCTGTTAATTTAGATAATATAAGGTATACTTCGATACCGGAGATGGTACGTTTTACAGGACGTTGGCAGTGTGATGAAGAATAAGCGGTTAAGTCTTACTTTATTTGCAGCGAGTCTGTTTTTTTTACTCAATGCCGTGTGCTGGGGCGTCGAGACGCGGCAGGTGGACATTGTGCGCGACAAAGGCGTCCTCGACAGCAGCGATTTTGAGACGGTCGACACATTCGTAGGCGAGGCCGTCCAGGAACTGACCGAGACAAGGGATTTTGCATCCGTTGCTGAGATACGTGCCGTAATCGTTTCGCGGGCCGCCTCAAACAAACCCAGTGCTCAACCGCAGTATACCCAGCAGTTTTTCGATTCAGCCCGGAAATACATATCGGGGGCCCTTGAAAAGGCATCACAAAGCAGCACCGAGGGCCGACGGTTTCTTCTGACGCTGAACCTGCTGATTCTGGTGGACTATCTGAACAATGCCGAGCTGGTGGAGCTGTGCCTCGATTCGCTCAAAGATGAAAATATGGCCATCCGATACTGGGCGGTTCGCTGTGTTACCAACGGCGAAATTGTCAGGCAGTTGAACTCAAGTGACAGAGGCCAGTTAGTTAGCCGCATCACCGCAGAACTGGGACAAATCGTTCAGGGCAGCAGCTTTGAAATAATAGATTTAGCGGCGGCGTTCGCAGCGAACATAAAGACGGCTGGCGCCGATGAGATGTTGCTCAAGATTGCCGATATGCGAATAGACCAATATTCGAGATGGACGGTTGAGCACAAGATTGTGGATGCTTCGGTACTCAAATCACTCTGCAGGAAGATAAGCGAGGCGGGTGCTGCCAATCCGGCCTGCGCTCGGCGATTCGCCCAGTTGTACTCATACGTGATACAAAGATATATTAGAGACAGCGACACAGACAGCGACATGAGCGCCTCGGAAAAGAATGAGTTGATTTCTGTGATGGTGGAGATTGAGAAGAATTGTATCAGCGTCCTTCTGGACAAACCTCAAACAACGATAAAGAGCGCCATAGAACGCGGCGACGTGTTAAGGCTTATACAGGAACATAACAGACTTCTCGGCGATGAGACAGGCTCGGGCGAATTGATGGGCAAGTTAGAATGCGACTATGGCGAAAGTCCGGACGGCGGCAAACAGACTATGCCGCTGAGCCTGCCGGAACCACCGGAGCAAAAAGCTTCATAATTGAGCAATCAGATAGAACTGCCACCTTCTGTTGCCGCAATTCGGGCAGCGCCTCAAACACTGGAGGTTTGAGATTATGGACAGACGCGGAGGCGTTACTGCGTTTTTCGCTTTTCTTTTCCTTGGTATCGTTCTCGCGTGCCAGGTCCTGGCGATGCTAAGGGCGAACCGATTGTATGACCAACTGGAGTGCCTTGAACAGGCTTTCCGACAGACCGCTTCGGCGCAAGTGGGGCCGGACAAGACCCTGGCGGGACGGGACGGACTTCCGCCGGCCCCTGCGGGCGACGAAGGCGACTGGCTGGTCTGGGCGTTCCGGGTCGAACCGAAAACACTCAATCAATTCTCGGCTGAAAACGACATATACTCGCGATGGATAACCGTACCGTACATCTTCGAGCCGCTTTTGGTTTACGATTACAATGATTTGACGATGCAGCCCTGGCTGGCGGAGAGTTACAGCATCAGCGAAGACGGCCTGGAAATCACCTTCGAGCTGCGAGACGACATTCATTTCTCCGACGGCCATCCCGTGACCAGCGACGACGTGGTGTTCACTTACGAAACCGCGGTGAATCCCGATGTTGGCGCCGCCAACATTGCAAATCTGTTCGTCGATGTCGATAAGGCCGTCGCGGTCGATGCGCGGGTGGTGAAGTTCTATCTGAAAAGGCCATATTTTAAGGCCCTTGAGAACGTATCCTTTTGGGATTTCGGGATACTGCCGAAGCACGTCTATCAGTTCGACGATGCTTCTGAATTCAACAGCCGCGTCTCGGAGCCGGTGGGCAGCGGACCTTTCATATTCGAAAAATGGGACACCGGCAGGCAGGTCGTGCTTGCAAGAAACGAAAATTACTGGGCAGCCAAACCCAGGCTGAAGAAAATCGTGTACCGTTTCATCAGCAATCCCGCTGCCGCCGTCCAGGCCCTGCGCTGCCACGAGGTCGATGTTATCATTCCGGAGCCTGACCAGTTTGCCGAGCTCAGCAGAGACGAAGAATTCAAGAAGGAGTTTTACTGCCTCAGTTACCGAGCGCCCGGCACGCCGTTTTACTATATTGGGTGGAATCAGAACAGCCGGTTTTTCAAAGACAAACGCGTTCGCCGGGCTATGACGCACACTATGAATCGTGAAGAAATAGTGCTGCATCTGCTGAAAGGCCACGGGCAAACCATCACGGGCCCCTTCTATATCAATGGGCCCCAATATGACCATACGGTGCAAGCGTGGCCCTACGACCCCGCCCGGGCAAAGCACCTGCTGGACGAGGCCGGCTGGGTCGATACCGACGGTGACGGCGTCCGTGACAGAAATGGCGCAGCGTTCAAGTTCGAGTTTATGTACTCGGCCGACAACGTGCTATACGAAAGACTTGCGAAATTCCTTAAAGACCAGGCCGCCCAGGTGGGTGTTGAGCTAGTGCCCGAACCCGTCGAGTGGTCGGTAGTCATAAGCCGGGTTACGGACAGAAACTTCGACGCCGTGGTAATGGGCTGGGCGGGCGACATCCTCGAAGATGCTTATCCGTTATGGCACTCCAGCCAGACAGGTAATCGCGGGTGCAACTACGTGGGCTTCAGTAATCCGCAGGCCGACGCCCTAATCGAGCAGGCCCGACGCACACTCGACGACGGCGGGAGAAACGAACTTTATCATCGGCTGCACCAGATACTCCACGAGCAACAGCCCTGCACGTTCCTGTTTACGCGCCCGAGTTTTCGGCTGATTGACCGACGATTTTGCAACGTCAAGGTTTACAACCTGGGCCTGAGTTACCGGCAGTGGTACGTCCCAAGACAAAAGCAGCGATATAAATGAAAAGAGCCGGCCGGGGCAGCAATATATCGAGCAAGAATCCCACTTTGTCAATTCGCAGCCTCTCTTGGTTGACTCGAACCGATAATATCCGAAGGTGCAGCACAAGTCAAAAAAAAAGAGGCAAGTCAGACGACTTGCCTCTTTTTTTAACAAATTTCTGTTCGCCGCGTATTATTTACGACGACGCAGGAGGAACAGACCACCAAGGCCAAGTAAAGCAACGGTCATTGGCTCCGGGACTTGATAGATGACCAGGTCGCCGAGGTCTTCTTCAACCATAGCCGCCCATACCCAGCTACCGCCGGAGGCGGTCTTCTCATACTCTGCATACTCCGACAGGCCGTTGAGGGTCAGGTCGATAACAACAGGGTCGCCCGGTCCGTCGCAGTGCAGCAGCAGGTTCCAGATAATGTCCACTTCGCCCGGTCCAATGGGCGTAAGGGCAATACCTGTCATCTGGCCGATGGCATTATCTTCGATACCGGTCCAGTTAAAGAAGCTCAGGCCTGCATTGACACCCAAGTCCGGGTTACCGGAGAGGTCCTCACCGACCGAGAGGGTAGCCGGACCGGTCACATCGAGGTCGATGTCCAAACCGGACAGATAGTACCCGTCATAAGCTGGCATCGGGTCTTCTCCCATATAGAACGGGTTGTTCTCGAGGACAATCGCCAGTCCGATGGTGGCGCTTTCCTCCAAGGGGTCCTGCGGGCCACCGAGCCGGCCGCCACTTTGGGCGATGTCAACCGGCACAACCTTCAACACAGCCGCACCGGCAATGTTGACCACTGCAAAAAACGTCAACAAACCTAA
>JAUWKC010000135.1 GCA_030607345.1 Planctomycetota bacterium
AGCGTTGGCGCCGTTAAATTCGGAGAAGATGCCGGTCAGGGGGCTTGGGATACTGTTTATGAGCAGGCTGCGAGCAACGCAAAGCCGGGCGGGGATTTGGCTGGGTGTGCTTGTATTTGGCTGCGCGTTTTTTGTGCGAGTAGTATATCTCTATGACAGCAGCGATAATCCGACTTTCCGCGCACCGGTGGTTGATTCGGCTACTTATGACCTTACGGCGCGTGAAGCGGTCGAGGGAGGCACGATAACACGCGGTTTTTTCTGGCAGCAGTTTTTTTATCCTTTCTTTTTGTCGGTGGTGTATTTTTTCAGCAATTGTTCTATCGTCTGGGCGAAGGTCATCCAAGTCCTGCTGGGCTCCGTCACGTGCGTAATTACGTACTGCCTTGGCAAAAGGATTTTCGGTCGAGCGGCAGGTGTATCGGCTGGATTGATGGCGGCGGTTTACGGCCCGTTGATTTTCTTCGAGGCTGAGCTGCTTTCGGCGGGCTGGTCGGCGTTCTGGGCGGCGGCGCTTATATTGCTTTTTCTCAAGACAGTTGAGAAGCGAAGCTTAAGGCTTTGCTTTGTTCTGGGGCTGTGTTCGGCTTTGAGCGTTATTACGCGGCCTAATTTTATCCCGTTTTTGTTGGCGGCAGGGGTGTGGCTGGCGGTGGTGTGCATTCGGCAGGAATCATTCGGCAGGAAGTTTGTAAAAGGTGCGCTGCTGATTTTATGCGGGTTTTGCGTGGTTGCGGCGCCGGTTGCGGTCAAGAACCGGCAGGTGACGGGGCGGTTCAGTTTTCTTCCCGGCACGAGCGGTCTTAACGCGTATATAGGCAACAATCCGGACTTTGAGGCCGTTGCGCTGCGGCCGGGACTGGAGTGGAAGAGAGTCGTGGAACTTCCGCTGCGGCGAGGTTTCATTACACCAAAGGAAAGAGAGCGTTTTTATTACAGTGAGACGTTAAGGTATGCGCGGCAGCAGCCGGGGTGCTTTGTCAAGGCCCTGGGGCATAAGTGTGTGGAATTTGGCAGTTCGCGGGAGATGCCGGGACATATAGACATATATATGTTCCGCAGATGGTCTGGGCTGCTCGGTTTTCTGGTGTGGAAGGTGGGCGGATTCGGGTTTCCTTTCGGGGTTTTGCTGCCGTTGAGTCTTTTGGGAATTGCCGCGTATTGGAAGAAGATACCTGCACCATTGCTTCTGTTTGTGGTTTTTTATTCTGCATCGGTGATACTGACGCACGTGGAAGCACGTTATCGCGCCGGCGTTATCATACCGATGTGCATTGTGGCGGCCGGCGGTCTGGTAAGAATCATCGAGCTGGCTCGCGGCAGGCAGTGGTCTAATTTGACGGGCGGGTGCCTCTTATGCGTGGCGGCAGGTATTCTGTGCAGTATGGGCGGGCCGTTCTACTCTGAAAGGAATATTGACTACGAATCGGAGCTTCAGTATGTGGTGGGCGGGTATCTCCAGGACCGCGGAATGACAGGCCGGGCAGCGCAGGCATACCGCAAGGCAATCGCTTTGAGGCCGGATTATCTGGAAGCATATCAGAATTTGGGGCTGCTTCTGACGGGACAGGGCCGTCTCACGGAGGCCGGTGCTCACTACGTAAAGGCTCTGGCGGTTTTTCCGAAAGACGCCGGCTTATACGAGGGGCTTGGGATAGTGCTTTTCCAGGACGGCAAGTTCAATAAGGCCGCTGATTATTATCGCAAGGCGATTGAGCTGGACCCGTACAAGGCTACGGCGTACGATAATTTGGGCACGGCACTTTTCAAGCTGAACCAGGTTGACAAGGCGATTGAAAATTACAACAAGGCGGTAGCGCTTAATCCTTATGACGCAGGTACGCACAGCCGTTTCGGGATTGTACTGGGGACGGAGGACCGGATGGCCGAGGCTATCGAGCACTTCGAGGCATCGCTGAGGCTGAGGCCGAATCAGGCCGATACCCTGAGCAATCTGGCGGGCGCCCTTGCGAGTCTTGGCGAATTCGACAAGGCAACGAAGAAGTTCAAAGCTGCGCTTCGGATGGCTCCAGCCGACGCAGATATTTACTTCAAATGGGGCTGGTGTCTTCACCGGCAAGGGCGAATAGACGAAGCGATTGATGCCTACCAGACGGCTCTCAGGCTGGAGCCGGGACACCGAAGGGCACGTCAGGCTCTCAATGCGCTGATAAAGGCAAAGTATGACAGGCAGAGCAGGCAGTGAGGGTGGTCCGCGTAAGGTATGTTGCGATAGAGGCTGGTTTTTGGGGCCGTGATATTGAGGCGCAGGACGAGGTAAACGGCAAGGGGTGTAGGTGGTATTTGTGGGGGTGAAGTCCGGATGACGAATTGCACGGCGGAGTGTCTTAGTTTATAATGCGGGCGGCAAGAGGTTTTGGCCGGGGCGTCGGTTTTTGCGATGGCAGTTTGGAGTTATTGTTATGAACATAAGCGATGCGGCTTATCAGAAGTGTATAAACCCGGATTGCGGGGCGGAGTTTGACTGCGGTCAGAGTTTTTTTAAGTGTCCCAAGTGCGGTGAGCTGCTTGATATCCGTTATGACTGGGAGAAGCTTCCGGTTCCGGCTAAGCTGAGTGACTTTTCGAAGCGGTGGGCCGGCCGGGATGAACGGCTTGACTTTTCGGGGGTGTGGCGGTTCCGGGAACTTCTGTCATTTTGCCAGGACAAATACAAGGTGAGCATAGGCGAAGGCCAGACGATTCTGGAGGAGAATAGCAAGGTTGGTGAGTATGCCGGTATGCGGCCTGGGCGTTTATTCTTGCAGTACGAGGGTCTGAATCCTTCGGGGTCTTTCAAAGACAACGGGATGACGGCGGCGTTCAGCCATGCAAAGATGGTCGGCGCCGGTTCCTGTGCTTGCGCTTCAACCGGCAATACGTCGGCATCGATGTCGCTGTACGCGCACAGATGCGGGCTGAAGAGTACGGTCTTTATCGGTTCCGGTCGGATTGCGTTCGGCAAGCTGAGCCAGGCGATGGATTACGGGGCTCAGACCATCCAGATACGCGGCGATTTCGACGACTGCATGCGGCAGGTTCAGGACGTGTGCACGAGACTTGGGTTGTATCTGCTCAATTCTCTGAATCCATTTCGGCTGGAGGGTCAAAAGACGATAATGTATCGCATCGTCGAGCAGATGGGCTGGTCTGTGCCGGACTGGATTGTGGTTCCGGGCGGCAACCTGGGCAATTCCAGCGCGTTCGGCAAGGCATTCGACGAGCTTAGAGAGCTTGGTTTGATTGCAAAGGTACCCAGAATAGCGATAATCAACGCGACGGGCGCCGATACGCTGACGGATTTGGTCAACAACAAGAAACTTGCGTGGAACGGCGGTCGTGTCGAGCAGAAAATCATTGACGATTACTACGCTGACCTGACGGCGCGTGGTTTTTCGCCGCACACTTGCGCCTCTGCGATAGAGATTTCCCGGCCTGTGAATCTGAAAAAATGCCTTCGGACAATCGACATTTGCGACGGTATTGTTCGTGCGGTAACGGACGAGGCTATTTGCGATGCGAAGGCGATTGTGGGCAAATACGGGCTGGGGTGTGAGCCGGCTTCGGCGGCGTCGATTGCCGGTCTGAAGCACCTTGTGGCTGAAGGCGTTATAGGTTCGGACGAGCGTGTTGCGTGCGTGCTGACGGGGCATCCACTGAAAGACCCGAATGTCACGGTAAGCTACCATAAGGACGGACAGGGCCAATTCAGCAATCGGCCCATAGAAGCTCCCAATGACCTCGATGAAATCCTAAAGCTGGTAAAATAGTACGAGGGAGGGCAAACCGGAGGCAAGAGTATGCTCGATTCAGCGATTGAGTTTTTTAAAACAGCGGTAATGGAACAGATAGTCGGCGACCCTGTCTGGGCGACGACGGCGCTGGTTGGTCAGGCCATATTCGGCGGTCGGTTTATCGTTCAGTGGATAGCCAGCGAGTACAAGAAGAAGTCTCATATTCCGGTGGCTTTTTGGTTCATGTCGCTGGCGGGCAGTTTAATATTATTGAGCTATTCGGTTCACATAAAAAACCCGATTTTTATGCTGGCATTTTCGCTGAATACGCTCATATACTTACGCAACCTTCACTTGATTTATAGGCATAGCAACCAGGCGTAGCAAGGAACGCGGCGGCGACTCGAACTGAGCAGGGGCCGCTGGTTCGGGAGGTTTAGACGGATGAACCTGACACTTACTCGCTGCAAGGTTTTTGTAATAGTTTTTCTGCTTTGGGCGGGGATTTATCTGCCTTCTCTTGGGAGCCCGGAATTTAAGGGCGAGGAAGGCAGGCGTGTTCTTCCGGCGGTAACGATGCTGGAGACCGGCAACTGGATAGTACCTTCTGTAGGCGGCGAGGACTACTACAACAAACCACCCGGGATTAACTGGCTGGTTGCAATTTCATTTTGGGTTACGGGGACACATTCGGAATTAGCTGCGCGGCTACCGTCGGTACTTTCTGTTTTATTGTTCGTATCGCTATTGGTCTGGGCGCCTTGTGGATGGCTGAGTCTTTCCGGTCGCTTGATATCGGCAATTATTTTTTTGACCAATATAAGCATGGTGGAAAAAGGCCGGTTGATAGAGATAGAAGCTGTTTACGTATCGCTTACCGGGATAGCGACGTTTTGGTGGTTAAGCGTCTGGTCCAGCAATGGTTCGAAGTGGTCTTTGTGGATAGTGCCTTCCCTGGTGCTTGGTTTCGGGATGCTCGTAAAGGGGCCGTTTATTTTACTATTCTTCTACGGTGCGGTTACAGCAACATTGGTATACTGCAAGAGATTCAGGGCCTTGTTTTCTATTCAGCACATCCTGGGGGTAAGTATTATTTTAGTTATGAGCCTGGGCTGGGCTTATCTGGCGTATCAGCGGACCGAAGGCTCAAGAATGACCGCCCAGATAACGTCTGAGGTGCTGATACACAGCGTGGAAAAGCTCGATTTGGCACGATACGGCTTGACGATAGTGCGGGCATTCGGCAATTTTCTGCCGTGGCTTATTTTCGTGCCCGCGCTATTCCAAAAAAGACTGACGTCGCGCGTGGAGCAGCAGCATACCGCCTTATTCAAAGGCTGCCGTCTGGGTTTGATAATAAGTTTCATACTAATCAATCTGATGCCTGCCGGGCAGTCCCGTTATTCGCTTCCTGCCCTTGCTTTGGCGAGCATTTTGCTGGGGTGGGTATTATCACTTCACAGCGGATTCGTTAGGACGGACCGCGTATGGAGGAACGTATTGTTGGGATGTTTTTTTGTCTCATGTTTGTCGGCAATTGCGGGCCTAATCGTTGTATACTGCTCTTGGTTGAAAAATCCCGTAATTTTCAATCAGAAAGCACCTTGTGTCCGATAAATAGCGTATATGAAGGATTATAGGCTGTCAAAAGAAAAAATGGCTGAACTGGAAAAATTTCA
>JAUWKC010000036.1 GCA_030607345.1 Planctomycetota bacterium
CAACCGATGTTCAGCTAAGTCTCAACGAGGATGTTCGTGCGGTAAGGTCGGTGTCAATCCCGCCGCGAAGTACCGCCGGCGCCGGCGATGCGAATAAGCCGGGCAAGGTGGCTATAAACCTCACCCTGACACGCGCCGAAGCCTGCATCCTTGAAGTAAGACAGTTGAGAGCAGATGCGTTATCCTGTGACGACGCTGCCTGGGCTATTCTGGCGCCTCCGAAAAGGTTGTCTGTACTGCTTGTAACTGCCGGCAACGTTGTGCTCGAATCGGTGCTCAGGGCCTGCCCGCTTGCTCGGTTCGAAATGTGCTCGCCGAGTGAGTTCGAGCAGATGGACCACGCACTGCTCAGCGTGGAGCAGCCTTTCGATGCTATCGTTCTTGACAACTTCTCACCCGCCGAGCTGTCCCGGTGTCGATACCTGGTTTTTGGCCGGCCGCCGGATGGTATCGATGTCTCAGTCTCCGGTCAGCTCGAGAACCAGGTAATCGTTGATTGGCGAACAAGACACGCCGTATTGAAATACGTCAATCTGGTGAACCTTTTTGCCGCCAAGTGTTACAAAATGGACCTGCCGCGTGACGCAGATGTTCTGGCTGAATTCAACGAGACGCCGGCGATTGCGCTTTTGCGCCGCGGAGGAAGCATCTTTCTGCTGGCGGGCTTCGATGTCATGCAGAGTAACTGGCCGTTCGAGCCGAGCTTTGTCCTGTTTTGTTATAACGCCCTCGGTTTTCTCGGCACTGAATTCGGACAGGAGCAGCAGAACAACCTGCAGGTCGGCCAGCCGATTGTTGTTGACGGTTTGTCGCCGGACACCGAGGCTGTAATTTCCGGACCAGGTATATCTCAAGAACAGCTTAAGGCCAATCCGTCCGGTTCGATACGCCTGCCCGCCACAGATAGGGTAGGCGTTTACAATATCGAATTACCCGACCAGCAGCCAAGATTTTTCGCGGTCAATTTGCTTGACTTGGCTGAAAGTAATATAGAACCGGTCGACGAAATCAGCCTTTCAGGCGAACAGGTAAAGGCCGAGGAGCACGCCGGCGCCCGGGCAAACCTGCCGCTGTGGTCGTTCCTGGTGGGGCTGGCTTTGGTACTTGCTTGTCTGGAATGGTGGGTGTATAATTCTAAGGTGCGGATTTGATGCGATTTATGCACGTATTATGAGGTCTAAAGATGTCACGTTTGTTGTTGATATTTGCTGTTGTTTGCATTGCTGCGTCCGTCGGGCTGGCGGCCGACGAATCACCATTTAACGTCGATTGCTTCTGCGGCTGGGGTGGATACTACCGCCCTATGGAGTGGACTCCCGTCGAAATCGGAATCAGCAGCACGCTCACGAAACCTTTTGAGGGGGCTGTGAATGTCACCACTCAGCAGGACGGCCTGAACACGATGAACATAACCCACGGATTCGTGCTTACGCCTGATATCCCGCTCAGGTTGCCGTTGGTTACGAAGATAGCCTTTGCCGCCGACAAATGCCGCGTAAGGCTCACCGACGGCCGAGGGCGAACCCGCTGGTATCACGAGTTCGAACTCTGGAATTTTGCTCAGCGGAATCGCTATCTGACCGTTGTCAGTGAAATGGACCTGTTGGTCGGCCTGATAGGCAGCAGAAAATTTGGCATGGTGCGTCTGCCGAAGGAATCGGTATGTACCACCGGAGGAAACCAGGGAAAGGTTTATGTCGCCGATAAGCTTCCTCGGAGTGTGCCATGGGACTGGACGGGCTTTGCCTCCTTGGATTTACTTATCCTGTCTAACCCTGACTGGAGCGCATTTAACAGACATCAGTTAGGCGCTATAGCAGAGTGGGTGTCAAACGGAGGAAAGTTATTGCTTATTCTTGGAAGTCGGCCCATGCCGGCTGACAACCCGCTTGTTGATTTGCTTCCTTTTGAAATCCAGCAGGAAAAGCAAACGACCGTCAGCTCCGAAACTCTGGAGACATTAAGACTCGATTCCAGCCGGGTCGAGCCCGTTGTCTGTCGGTCGCTCAAACCCAGACCCGGCGTCCAAGCCTGCGCGGCTGAATTGCTGAACAACAGCGAATGTATCTTTGCAACCGGATATGCCGGTTTCGGTAGCGTCGCCGTGCTGGGCTTCGACCCGTCGGATTTGAGTGACAGGCAGATGAAACATTCCTCCAGGTTTTGGGTAGGCCTTATTGAAGCGTTGCTTGAAGGGCCGCCTTCCGAAGGGTACGCTCTGACCGGTGAGACTCATCCCGACAGGAATGATGGCGGCAGCGAGCGTTCTTACGCCAACCGCGGCATAAAATTCGTCGAGGACGCTGAGGCTCACTTAGGCAGCAGAGGTAACGAAAACAATTACAACCCTGGTCTGGCTCAGGCCGGAAGCAATGCAGTTATGGAATACCTCTATGATATTCCTGAAATGCGGCCGTTGAGTATCTGGTGGGTAATCGGTCTGCTTACCGCGCTGGCGGTATTGCTCGGGCCGGTGGACTACAAGGTACTGAAACGCAAAGACCGGCTGCCTCTGACCTGGCTGACGTGCGCCGCCTGGATTGCAATTTTTACTGCCGGGGCGTATTACGGCGTTCAGGAACTGCGAGGCGGCAAGATGCAGTTAAGAGCGGTTTCAGTCATCGACGGAATAGCGCACAGCCAGTCCGTGTGGTCAACCCGCTATATGGGACTGTTTGCGCCTCGCAGTGCCGACTACCGACTCGATGGTTACGAGTCTGACCAATGGTGGAACGACCAATGGTTCTCGGCAATGGCCCCAAGCGAGGAATCAATCTACGCTTATCGGCGCGAACCGGCACGCAGAAACATCTACTGTGTGCAGCAGGACGGCTACAACCGCCCATACTCGATACCTATCAATATATGGACCATCCAGTGCCTGATAAATGAATCGCCCCAGGAGAAATTGCCGCTGCAGGCAACGGTGAGCCGCGACGGCGAGAGAATTGTTCTCAATATCACAAACGACTGCAACAGTCCCATCAAATCGGGCTATGTACTTTTCGCCGGTGGGCGAAGCTTGAAGTTTAACGATGTCGCTGCCGGAGAAACCAGGCAATTTACCGGTGATTTAACTCGTGACAATTTCTGGTCGGGACAACTCGACCGGCTTCGCCGCGAGGAGCGTTTCCAGCAGTTCCGTGGCAGGTTTCAGAACGAAAACGCCTTGTTCGCACGGGGCTGTCTCCAGCGGACAAACGCCATACTGGCATACCTGGACCAGGGGGCCGCGGTGGTTCATGCGGTGTATGATGATACTGCCGTGCCGTTTACGGTGGAGAAGCGTTCGTGTGATTACAAGCACATACAGTTGGTTCGACAGGTCGTTTTCCCCGACGAGTTCGATTCGACGGGACCTGAGGAACAATAGCTGCCGAGGGTGCTTTTACAGAAGTTTTGATATCGCAAAAACCGGAGAATGAAAAGATGATACAGACCAAACGTCTTACCAAGTACTACGGTAACCTGGCGGCCGTTATCGACTTAGACCTCACAATTGAAGAGGGCGACATCTTCGGCTTTATAGGCCCGAACGGCGCGGGAAAGACCACGACGATGCGTATCCTGGCGACACTGCTCGAACCTACCCGCGGCACGGCTCTTATCAACGGCCTGAGTGTAACCAAACACGGCAAAAAGGTGCGAAGACTCGTCGGCTATATGCCGGACTTTATGGGCGTCTACGACGACCTGAAGGTCTTCGAATACCTGGAATTTTTCGCAGCCGCTTTTGGAATCGAGCGCAGAAGACGCAAATCCATCGTGGAAGGCGTACTCGAGCTGACCGACCTCAAGTCCAAACAGAACGTCGATGTGGACAGTCTTTCTCGCGGTATGCAGCAGAGACTCGGCGTTGCCCGCGTGCTCGTCCACGACCCGAAGGTGCTCATACTGGATGAGCCCGCCAGCGGCCTGGACCCGCGAGCCCGAATTGAAATCAGGGAGCTGCTGCGTGAGCTCAAAAAAATGGGCAAGACCATTATGATTTCAAGCCATATCCTCAGCGAGCTCGAAGAAATATGCGACCGCGTTGGAATCATCGAACACGGACGTATGGTCTTCAGTGGTTCCATGGAAGAGATCATCTCGCGGCTCGGCATACAGAACAAGGTTCGGGTAAAGGTCCTGAATAACCGCCAAAAAGCGGTCGAGCTGCTTTCGGCCCTGCCTCAGGTTCGCCAGGTCCAGACACTCGACGACTACATCGCCGTGACATTCCACGAAGGACAAACAGGTGACGGTATCATCGCTCGAACGCTTGTTAACGGAGGCATCGATATTATTTCTATCCAGCCTGAAAAGCTCAAACTTGACGATGCATTCCTCCAGCTAACCAAGGGCATCGTCCATTAGACCTGCTACGGCTGCGTACAGCAAAGGGTCCGTATGACGGCGGCATTATCCAAATTCTGGAAGGTTCTGAACCCCGCCTGGCTCACGGGGCCCATATTCGGCAAGGAGCTTCGCGTATCCAGCCGGAGACGCCGAAACTACGTGCTGCGCTTCGCCCATCTTATTCTGTTGACGGTCTTCGTGGCTATGGTCTGGCTAAGTGCCGTCCAGCTATACGGGCGGCCCAGTAACGCCTTACAGTCGGCCAGAATGTCACAGGCGGGAATAGTGATAATCGGCGCTATCATCTTCTTCCAGTTCGTACTCACTCAACTAATCGCGGTGGTTATGCTCAGCACCTCTATCAGCGACGAAATATATCACCGTACGCTCGGCGTATTAATGACCACGCCCATCAACAGCCTCCAGATAGTTATGGGAAAGCTGTTGAGCAAGTTACTGCAGTTAATTCTGCTTCTGGCGATAACTCTGCCGCTGCTTGCTATTGTCCGCGTCTTCGGCGGCGTGCCCTGGGACTATGTCGTATCCGGGCTGTGCATAACCCTCACGGCGGCACTTTTTGCCGGCTCGCTCAGTTTATACTTTTCCATTCACAGCCGGCGTGCTTACGTGGTGATTCTGAAAACCGTATTTACTCTTGCCTTTTTTTATGCCTTTATCCCCGCAATAACCATAGCACTTTTACGTGAACGAGCCCCTGAAAGCACGACCTTACCCGTTTTGGTACTGCTTAATCCTTTTGCTATGTTGGTAATCAAGACAACCTCATTGACCGCCCCGGCCGCCGGCGCGATGCTGTTATGTCGCTGGTGGTGGCACTGTGTAATTATGCTTGCCTGCACAGTCGTGGTCCTGGCCAGGTGCGTACAAATCGTCCGCAGAGTCGCACTTCGCCAGGCCTCCGGACAACTCCGGCCCGAGTCCAAACGCCGCCGAAAGCAAAAACGCCGAGCGGGTGCCGGGACGCAGGCTGAGCAATCATACGGACCAGTCAGGCGAGTCCGCGGCCCCTGCGTTATCTGGAAGGAGATAAGGGCTCCAATAATTCAGGGAGCCGACCGGACAAACAGCATCATCGGCCTGGGCATTGCCGTTGCCGCTCTGCTCGTAACTTACGCTGTATGTATGTTTAACAGGTGTCTGGATGACAACACGACGCAGGTTTCCTACGTATTGGTTTTTGTAATTCTGGGTTTGGTTGTCAACATAGTGCCGGCGGCGGCAAGTATCACCTCGGAAAAGGAGACTCGTTGCTGGCCCATCCTGCTTGCCACGCCCATCGATGACTGGAGTATCCTGCTTGGCAAAGCCGTCGGTGTTGTCCGTCGCTGTCTGCCTATCTGGCTGTTGTTGGCGGGGCACGTTCTGCTTTTTGTCGGGAAGGGATACATTCATCCGGTGGCAGTAGGGCATCTTGCACTCCTTGTGACCTGGCTCATTGTGTTTCTCTCCGGGTCCGGGTTGTATTTCAGCGCCCGCCTGCGGCGCACAACCTCTGCGGTGGTTGCCAACATCGCCCTTGCCATTGTGCTTTGGGGGGGGCTTCCCATGCTGTTCGGACTGGTTGACGAGATTACGAGGGGAGGGCTCCTGTCTGAAAGGTGTGTGTCGGCAAATCCGTTTGTTCAGGCTGTAGTAATAACGCACGGCGCCGGCGGCGTCTACAATGCGCGCGCTGCTCTGCCACAACTGCACTATGAATGGCCCGGACGCACCTTGAAAACGGCAGCAACGACCAGAATTCTGCTGACCACCTGGATTATTTATGTCTTGGCAGGTGTATTCCTCGCCTGGCGGGCAAAACGTCGATTTAGAAAAAATATATTCTGAGCTGCTGCAGGAAAGTCTAATGACTGCTGCTTTAATGGATACGGTTTCGAGGTGCATAACCCTGTCATGGCTGACAGGGCCTATCTTCGATAAAGAATTGAGAGTTTCGAGCAGAAGAAAAAGGAACTACCTTCTTCGCTTTGTCTACGTTGCAGCGTTGACGCTGTTCGTAGCTGTTGCCTGGTTTCAGGCCGTAAGTATCTATAGTCCGGGTTCGATGACTTTTACGGTTTCCCGTATGGGCGAGGCCGGCAAGAGTATTACCGGCACCATCATCTGGTTCCAGTTCATTGCCGCCCAGCTAATCGCGGCCGTCATGCTCAGCACTGCTATTAGTGATGAAATCTACCACCGCACTCTCGGCATGCTTATGACCACGCCCATCAACAGCTTCCAGATTGTCATCGGCAAGCTCTTCAGCAAGCTGCTGCAGTTGATTCTGCTGCTGGCCTTGAGCCTGCCTCTGCTGGCGACCGTGCGTGTGTTCGGCGGAGTGCCGTGGAATTACGTAATTTCCGGCATTTGTGTTACCATGACAGCATCTGTTTTCGCAGGCTCGCTCAGCCTGTTTTTCTCCATCTACAGAAAAAGGTCTTCCGAGGTTGTTAGTTTAACCGTTCTCGTTTGCATTATTCTCTATGCCGCAGTACCGGTTTTCACCGGACTCTTGTCATCTTCTTATAAGTTCCCGGCAATCGGCGACGCTCTAATCATTCATATCAATCCTTTCATGGTGATGTTTTACGGCACAGACCAATTGCTTAACCCTTCTTCAGCCCCTCCTGCTGTTCATTGGGTTGTACATTGTCTTATTATGCTCGGCTTTTCCACACTCTGGCTGGTACTGGCCTCGCTTTGTGTGCGCAGGGTGGCCCTGCGTCAGGCAGCAGGGCAGGCCGGCATCTTCGCAACGCGAAAAGAACGCCGACTTGCAAGGAGCAAAGTCCCGACTGCGAACGGTGCTGAGGATAAGCTTGCGCCGCCCAGGCCCGTCAAAGGTCCACCTATTGTGTGGAAAGAGATGAGAAGCCCACTGGTAAAAGGTCGTCTGAAAAACGTTCTGACCCTGATTTTTGCAATTGTCGCGCTATCGGCCGCCTACGGCGCTTGCGTTTATTACAGGTGCCTGGACGAGAAAGCAGTTCAAACGGTTTTTGTAATTGCCTTTTTCTTTATGCTTTTGCTGCGTATCGCTACCGTCTCTTCGACGTCCGTCACTTCAGAAAAGGAAGCACGAACCTGGCCCATATTGTTGACCGTGCCGCTGGATGAGAAACGAATAGCCTTTGAAAAGATTGTCGCCTCTTGTCTTGTCGCCTGGCCGTTCTGGCTGCTGCTTGCAGCCCATATTATTGTTTTTGCACTTGCAGGTTGTATCCATCCGCTGGCCATTATTCCGCTGGGACTTGTCGTTGTCAGCAGCGCGCTGCTTGTCAGCGCGGTTGGAGTATGCTTTAGCTGCTGCCTTAGGCGGACTACTACTGCCTCGGCCCTGAGTATAGCTGTGTTGTTTTTCTTTACAGTTCCAATTTTCCCGCTGCTGCCGACGTTTCTTGTCAGCCCGTTTTTTCTGGCAGGCGTGATTATGACTACCGTCGGTCAAGGTCAGGTTGCAGCCACTAACGTTCGAGGTATGCTCGACGTTTATGGCTTTGGAATCGAGGGTTTGCTTGCTTCTATGGTAGTGTTTCTCGTGATAATAGGGTTCTACCTGCTTCTGGCTTTTGCTGCCTTTGCCATAGCGTGGGCCAACGTACGAAGCAGGATATTTTAGTGTTCCTTTATCGCTCTATGACGGAAGTTTTGTACAATTCACTTGCACGCGTTTTGACGCTGTCCTGGCTGACGGGGCCGGTCTTCGACAAGGAGCTGCGCGTGCACAGCCGGCAAAGACGCAGCTACGTAATCCGCTTCGCTTATCTGATGTTCTTAACGGTCTTGATAACCCTGGCCTGGATTGCCGGTGTCTCACGCGGCTCCGGCGGTTCGGCGATTTACAAAGTCTCGCGAATGGGCGAGGTCGGCAAAACTGTGGTGCTGACTATAACATGGTTCCAGTTTATAGCCGCCCAGATGATTGCCGTTGCCCTGTTGAGCAATTCCATAAGCGAGGAAATTCGACGCGGCACGCTCGAGGTGCTTATGGCCACCCCCATCAACAGCTTCCAGCTCGTAACCGGCAAAATGTTGAGCAAACTGCTGCAGCTTATTTTGCTGCTTGCCCTGAGCCTGCCGCTGCTGGCTGTCGTGCGGGTATTTGGCGCAGTGCAGTGGGACTATGTGGTGGCAAGTGTGTGTATTACATTTACGGCTGTACTTTTTGCCGGTTCGCTGAGCATGATGCTGTCGATAAGAATTCATCGCCCATATATGGTCATCCTTGCCGTGTTGATTTTCCTGTTTGTTGTCTACAGTTGTTCCCAATTCGCACTATTCGGCACACCCAATAGCATGTTGACAACCATTGTAAACCTTGTAGTGCCGGCTGCTGCGATGATGCAGGTCACCTGGTCGGCTTTTCCGGGGCCGGCCGCCGTCGCAAAAACGTTTTCATTGCCCGCACATTGCCTGATTATGACCCTGGTTTCATTGGGGTTTGTCACCGCATCGGTGCTGCTGCTGCGCCGCAGCGCATTTGCAGCAGGATTACGGCCCCGCAAAAAGGCGATACGCGGCGCCTTTCGAAAAATATTCACAGGCCGAACGCTCCGCCGAAGAGATGGTGCTGCGGCAGGACGCATCAGACCAGTTGCCGGGTCACCGGTGCTGTGGAAGGAATTGGGCAAACCGTTATCCCGGTCTGTCACCAGAAATGTGGTGCTGTTTATCTTGTTGGCATCCGGACTGATTTTCACCTACTACATCAGCTTCAGGCGAGGAGGTATCGAACCTTTTTACGTATTTTACATAATGGGCCTTTGGCTAATAGCCTCGATTCGAACCGGGGTTATGGCTGCCACGACCATAACCAGAGAAAAAGAAGCACGCACATGGTCGATTCTGCTGGCTACCCCGCTTGAAGATTGGCATATCATCCGCGGCAAAATCATAGCAGTCCTGTGGCGCAA